>DASQUF010000357.1:0-7965 GCA_035641435.1 Propionibacteriaceae bacterium
GTCGTTGTCCTGCACGACCGCTGGGTCGAACCGGAAGTTCCATTTCCCGCTGCGGAAGGCCCAGGTATAGATGCCGGCGTTCAGGTTGGCGTCGTTGTCGGTCAGCCCCGCCTCGAGGAGCGCGTCCCTGTTGAGCTCGTAGCGGTAGGCCTTCTCCGGCAGCGCGCCGGCACGTCCGGGCCCGTCGAGGCGCTCCACCGGCCGAGCGACGTTCGACTCCTCACCCGGGCGGTAGGCGCAGCCGGTCGGTACGCCAGGCAGCGGTGACGGTGTGGTGTCATTGACCACCTTCTCTATGTGGGCCAGCGTCTGGGCTTGCGCTGGATCGCTGCGAAGCGCGGCATAGACGGGCTCGACCGCCTTCCGCAGGTCACGCAGCTGGGCGGGCGTCGCGGTCGCGATCCGGGCGCCGAACTTGCAGACCTCGGCGATCTGACCGGTGACCTCCTCGCCGGCGTGGCTGGCCGACCAGGTCACCGCCTCGGCGGCGGCCTCGGTGATCCAGCCTCGCGTCTCCGCATCGAGGTCGGCCAGCTTCTCGGTGTTGCCGAAGATCACCACCGACCGTGGCCAGAGCGCGACGTTGTGGGTGATGTAGGGCTTGGCGCCGTACTGGCTTCGCCCCTGATAGGTGCTCCAGCTGGTCTCGACGGCATCGGCGGCGTCCTGGTCGAAGGTCGCCTCCGCGCCGAGGGCCCGCAGCCCTTCGGCCTGGATCTTCGATGTCCAGGTGCCCATGTTCTTGCCCTCGAAGTCCTCCCGGGTCAGCAGCGGCCCTCCGGCGCCGGCCGGCATCCGCAGCTGGTCCGACAGCAGGGCGAGACCGTCCAGCCCGAGGGGCTGCAGGCCGTGCACGAGTTCCTGGACCGGTTGGCTCTGCACCACGGCCGCTTCAGCCGCGTACGAGCTGACCAGGAACGGCGCATGCAGCGGTCGGAACGCGTCCACGCCGAGCGTGTCGAACACCCGCGTCCCGGCCCAGCCCAGGTCGGCCTTGCCCGCTCCGACGTCGGTGACGACCAGACTCTCCTCCGCCCCACCGCTCCACTCCGACTCGACCTCGACCGTGACCCGGCCGTTGGACAGTCGCTGCAGGGTGTCGACGAAATGGGCGACGCCGCGGACCTCCGCCAGACCGCCGCCGTTGTTGTTGGCCAGCACCAGCTGCATCGGCTGGGGGTCGCCACCGGATTTGTCGACGCTCCCTGCGCTGCACCCGGCCATCCCCGCCAGCCCGGCCACCACAGCCGCAGCGACCACCGCTCGGAACCTGCCTCGATCGTTCATCTGTCCTATCCTCTCTCTACGCCCTTTTTGGCTCTCCTCCCACGGTCGTGGCTCGAGGCGTCGCGGACATCGGGACGGACACCGGTCTTGGTATCAGGGCCCGCCCTGACGCAGATAGGCCAAGACAGCAAGGACGCGGCGGTGGCTGTTCACCTCCTCCGGCAGTCCGAGCTTGCTGAGCACGCGGCTGACGTGGGTCTCGACGGTCTTGCCGCTGAGCACCAGCAGCGAGGCGATCGCGGTGTTGGACCGACCCTCGGCCATGAGGGCCAGCACCTCACGCTCGCGCGCGGTCAACGTCTCCAGTGGGCTGCGGTGCCGGGCGGCGGCGAGCAGGGTGCGGACGATCGTGCTGTCGACCACGGTCTCGCCGGCGGCGACCCGGGCGAGGGCGTCGGCCAGGGTCGCGGCGTGGGCGATGCGGTCCTTGAGCAGGTAGCCGAGCCCGGCGGGGTTCTCCTCCAGTAGGCGCACGGCGTAGGCGGACTCGACGTACTGGGACAGCACGAGTACCGCCACGTCGGGATGCTGCTCGCGGATCTGCCAGGCCGCGCGGATGCCCTCGTCGGTCTGGGTCGGCGGCATCCGGATGTCGACGATGGCGGCGTCGGGTCTGACTTCGGCGACCAGCCGGAGCAGTTCAGCGGCCGTGGCCGCTTCGCCGACCGGCTCGATGCCCAGGCTGCGGAGCAGGCTCGCGAGACCGCTCCTGATCAGCAGGGCGTCATCGGCGATTACGACGCGCACGGCAGCGCCATCCTTACTCGGGAGCCGCCGTTGCGCCGCTCGACGCGGATCTCACCGCTGAGCGCCGCGACTTGGGGCTCCAAGCCCGCGAGCGCGGTACCAGGTCCGGCGGGTCCGTCGTCGAGGATCTCGACCATCAGCGTTCCATCCCCGCCTCGGGACCGTACGGTCACCCGGACAGCATGGCGGCTGCGCGCATCGGTCACGGCCGCCTCGACGACCCGAAAAGCCATGGTCGAGACGAGGGCTGGATAGTCGTCAGATCCATTGGCCTCGACTTGGACGGCGAGGTCGGTGGATGATGCTGCGAGCTCGCGGAGGGCGCCGTTCAGCCCGGAGTCTGCGACCAGCGTCGGGTGGATGCCGCGGGCCAGGCGCCGCAAGCTCTCCACCATTGACGTCGTCTCGTCGGCGGCCCGCCGGCTGAGCGCGGCAAACTCCGGCGATCCTGGCTGCCCCGCGACGATCCGCAGCAGGAGCGCCAGGGAGACCACGCGTTGCTGGGCACCGTCGTGCAGGTTCCGCTCGAGCCGGCGACGCTCCAATCCCGCCCGTTCGACGATGCGCCTCCGGGAGTCCTGGAGCTCGCGCAGCTCGGCCAGGGAGGCCGCACGCAGCTGCTCATTCTGCAGGGCAAGCCGCAGGGCTGGGCCGAGCACTGCGACGAGCTGCTGGCCGTCGATCGTCCGCGGGTGACGGATCGTCGCCACGCTCGCGCCGTCGCGGGTGACCATGGTCAGCTGCCACCCGGGATCCGCGCTCGGACTGGCGCGGGGACCTCCGTCGGCGTCCAGGTAGCCCTCTCGGGTCGGTGACCAGTAGCAGACCTCGACCTGGTCGGAGCGAAGCGCGTGTTGCAAGGCCCGCTCGACCTGGCCTCGCGTGGGCGTGGCGGAGATCGACGTCGCCAGCCGGGTCAGCCGGATCCGGAGCCGCCAGCGGTGGACGAGGTCGTGGCTGGCCCACGCCGCGGCTGCGATTGGCGCCACCTGGGCGGCGAGGAATGCCGTCAGGTACGCAGGGTGGCTCGGTGCCTCAGCAATCCCGATCCGCAGGACGCCGGGCGTCGCCACGGCGAGCAACAAAGCTGCACTGCCGATCGCGACCGGGGTCCCCCGGCCTACCAGGTCGCGACCAACCGACAGCATGAGCACCACGGTCGCTGTCGCGATCGCGACTGCGCCGATGCCCTCACCGACCAGGCCGAGCCGGGTGACGCCCGCCCCTTGCGCTACGACCCACGGATTGTGGTCGCAGGTGCGCCAGCAGTCGATACGTAGGTATGGGTCGACCAGGACCAGCCGGGCCAGGGACGCGAGGACCCCTCCGGTGACGGCGATGAGAACGAGAAGCCGGCGTGGCTGGCGCGCCTTGTCACTGAGGACGAGACCCGCGTACGCGGCGACGGCCAGTCCGGGAAGCAACCGGCTCCACGCGTCGGCCAGGGTGCGCAGCTCGGTGCTGAGGCCGGGCCAGCCCGCGAGCTCCGGCACCACCCACCCGGCGGCCACCAGCGCGGCCGGCACCACCGCTCGGGTCGAAACGACAAGCCCTGCCAACACCAGCAGGGCAAGGCCGGCGACCGCCTCCAGTACGAGCAGCCAGGGTCGATCCGTGCCGTACGTCGCCCCGTGGCCGCTCGCCGCAACCTCGAGCAGGACGACAGTCAGGGCGAGACCCGGCAACCAGGGGGCGAGACGCATGAGGATCATGGTCGCGCCACGCCCAGGCGGACCGTCGTCCCGATCGGCGCCGACTCCAGCCGCAACCCGCCACCGAGCGCGCTCAGCCGGTCTGCGAGACCGGCCAACCCACCCCCCGGGCGCAGCGTGGCGCCGCCGCGACCGTCGTCGGTGATCGTGGCTTGGAGCAGCCCCGGCTGTGACTCGACCTCGAGGCGGATCGAGCGGGCGTCCGCGTACTTCAAGGCGTTCGTGATCACCTCGGCACAGGCGTACCACATCTCGGTCTCGACGGTCTCGGGATAGCGCTGGCTCGGCGCCGACAGCATGACCGGCACCGGGCTCGCCGCGGCCAGCTCCGCGAGGGCTCCGGCCAACCCGCGATCGGTCAGGACCCGTGGGTGCAGCCCGCGCCCGAGTTGGGAGAGATCACCGCGGATGTGCGCGATCTCGGTTAGGCAGCCGGTGACCGCGGGCTGCACCTGCTCGTCCGCGGCGGCTCGCATGGCCACCACCGTCGTCTCGAGTGCCGCCAGCTCGATGAGTGGTCCGTCGGCCAGAGCACGGCCCAGTGCGCGCCGTTCGCCGGCGGCGGCCTGGACCAGCTGACGGCGGGAGTCCCGGACCTCGGCGACCCGGGCAGCCAGCTCCCGCTGCAGAGCAAGATTGGACTCAAGCAGGGCAACGGCGGCCAGCAGCGACGTACGGGTGGGTCCCTCCGGTCGTTCGGCCGCCTCGCTTCGCAGCGAGACGAGGGTCTCCCCGGGCGTGGCGCCGGACAGCTCGATGACCGCATCCGTCTCCCACTCGGGTGGACGCCGCAGCAGGTCAACCAGCGGCAGGACGGCGACCGCGACGATCAGGCCCCCGTACAGGAGCAACGCATACGCCCGGCCCTCGATCACCGGCCCGACGGCTCGCACCACCGGCGGTAGAGCCAGGGCGGCCGCCAGGCAGCTAAGCATCCATCGGGACACCGGCGCACTGGGGAGGGCGGTGGGCCGGCGCCACCAGGCCGCCAACGCCACCAGCAGCCCCAACCCGATCATGATCACCAGCTGGCTGGCCAACGACGGGACCACCGACAGGGCCCAGGCGATGACCACCAGAACGAGACTCCGGCGGTCGGGCAGGCGGCCGCGCGGGTAGGCCAGCGCCGCGTGCAGCATCAGCGGTCGGTGCATCAGCTGCACCACCGGGACGAGAGGCCCGACGAACCAGGCGATCCCGGCGAGCAGAAAGAGCGCGGACTGACGCCGCGACCTCCGCCAGCCCAGAATGCCGACGAGCAGGAACGCGATCCCGGCGGCTAGGTCGGCGGCCGCGACCATGGCGACTCGACAAGGGCTCGAAGGGCGGGGCCGGACAGCTCGTGCTTGGCCAGGAACCCGACGGCCGCGCTCCGTGCGACCCGGGCACGTACATCGGCGATCGGGTGGCTGGAAATGAGGACGACGGTTGGTGGCGTGGGTAGCCGGGCCAGCGTCTCCGCGACCTGAAACCCGTCGGCATCGGGCAGATAGATGTCGAGCAGGACCACGTCCGGCCGCAGGGTGCTGGCCGCCGCCATGGCCCGCTCGCCGTCCTCGACCTCTCCGACGACCCTGATCCCGTCGTTCTCGAGCATCAGCCGCGCAGCGGAGCGGAAGCCGTCATGGTCGTCGACGATCAGCACCCGTGGTTGCACGGGATCAGTCTCAACCCGATCCGGAACCCTGTCATCGGGGCAGACCCTGACGTGCGGTGAACCCCGATGAACACACGTCCACGCGGGTCCGACCACGTGCGGTGAGTGCGACAGCGCTTCGATTTGGCTCATCGAGACCAACCTGATGGCTAAGACCAACCGTCGTCACGGGAGCCGAGCGAGGCTGCGCGCATCCTCGGCCATGTGGCCGCGATCGCCTCGCTGCCTCTGGCCGGTCGAGGTGGTTCAGATGGTCCTGGGTCACTCCTCACCGACGGTCACCCGTCGGGTGTACGCGCACCTCCTGAGGGGAGCGACGGCCGAACAGGTCGAAGCGGCCACGGCGCGGCTCACGATGCAGCGCGGTGAGCAATCTGTGAGCAGTGAGCCCCAGTCTGACGCTGAGTGTCACTAGCCCAACTGATCGAGGGATGCACAATCCCTTGTCAGTTGGGCCTTTGGCTTGGTGTGGCAGGTGTTGGGTTCGAACCAATCGCGCCCCTTCTCTCGCTAGGGGCGATACGTCCGAAACTTGCTCTGACCTGCGGATACGCTACCCGATCTTACTCATTTCTACCCGCTGCGTCTCGACATCTCACGGCCTCTAGACGGCCTAACACCCGATTGGAGGTAGCCCCTAGACCAAGATCAACATTCTGAGCGGCCCGACCAGTACGGCTAACACCGGCCGGGCCGAGGAGATCTACCCAACCCGTTCAAGAGAAGCGAGATCCCCTATGTCCAAACCTACTTCGACGACCCTGGCCTCTGGCCAGCTCAACAAGGCCGACCAGCTCGACGTCGAGCTGCACCGGCCGGCGGACCTGCCGGCTTCATCCTGGTTCGCTGGCCGACCGCGCCGAGCGTGGCCAGCCCCGACAACTTCGCCGACCTGGTGGCCGCGACGTTCCGCGTCCTGGCCGACGCCCGCGTCACCCTGAGCCGGATGCGAGGTGATCGCCGCACCCGCTAGATCGGCAATCATGGGAAGAGCCCCCGGGCGCAATGTCCCCGGGGGCTCTCAGACCAGCGGTCCAACTTCGCTCCGCGGTTGACCAGCTAGCGGCTCCAAGTAGTGCGATTTCCGCGGCTGTGTGGTAGCGCAGACTAGTCAGTTGAGCTACAACTTCGGAAGGGGCACCACGATGCGGCGTCTTCGGTGTCTGTTCCAAGGGCACAAGTGTCAGATCGAGGAAAACTATCTGACCCAGGGACGGAGCAGGAGTGTCTCCGGTGTGGGACCCACCGATCCACCTTTCCCGGTGACCCCAAGTTCAAACCGCCCATTCGGCCTGGCGACGGCAGTGTCGGCAGTATTGGCGGGAGCACCGCCGAGGGTTCGTGGTCGGGAGGGTGACGGGCGAGCAGCAGGTTCACCTCTTCCGCCACGGGTTGCGGAGTGCCAGAGTGGTGGGTTAGCCGGAGTCAGTGAGGCACGATGAGTCGTTTGAAGTGTCTGCTGGGACGACACGACTGGCACTCGGAGTATGACCACGAGGCTCAGCAGGTTACCTGGTCGTGCCGTCGTTGTGGACGCATCAGGCTACGGGCGACAGGTCCCGAATCCCGTAGCACGTTCTTTGGTCTCGGGGGCGGTGGATAAATTTCATGGCGGGTCGTCGGTTCCGGTGTCGATTCGGCCGACACGAATGGACGCCGCAGCGGTCCGAGGATGGGCAGCCACTCATACTCGCCGGGCGGCTTACGAGGGCTGTCGCCACTGTGACGCCATAAGGAAAAGTCGGGGGGCGGGAGGAACAATCCACATGGCTGGAGGCGTCGGTTTCGGAAACTTCAGTGGCGGCGGCGGGGCCGGCCTGAGCATCGGTATTGCGGCCTGGTCGACGGTGCCCGGACGGGGAACAGGTTGCAGCGTGGCAGGGTGAGCCGGGCGCCCGATGCGGTTGTCGGGTTGGACACGTCTCGGAGGTGGTAGTCGATTCTTGAGGTGACGGTTCGCCACGCGCCAGGTGCCCGGAGATCCCCGCCCCGATCGAAGTAGTTACCCACATAACGGCCGGGGTGGTTTCTCTACCAGCTCGACTGCCACGCGCCAGGTGTCCCCATTTTTTAGGCGGGATTCTGTGGGGTTTTTTCGTCGGTAGATAGATCAACTGTCGACACCCAAAGAACCGGTTACCCATCGGCACGGGCTCGCCCCGACACACACGGGCCACGGTGACTGGCCCAAGCCGAAGCAATCCCCGGCCCGCTACAACGCCTGGCGTACCCCGAGCACACCTCGATCAAGATCAACATCAGCCCACACGAGTCTCAGCCGCCTCACCGCGGCGGAGACCAAGCAACAGCGCAGCTGCATGAAGAGGGCGAGGGTCTTGACAAAACGTCTAGCAGGAGGAGTGTACGAAGCAGAAACTATTTCCTTGGGGGTCATCATGAGTATGCGCAGGCTAGCGCTGTCGGCAATCGGTCTGGCTACGGTCGCCGCCGCGTGTGTTTTCAGCACCGCCCCAGCCTCGGGCGCAGCGATCGTGCAACATCCCGACGAAGATTCCTGCTTCTTCGAGCCCGGTGACGTCCCAGGCGTCGACGTCTTCTTCC
>DASQUF010000358.1:0-9699 GCA_035641435.1 Propionibacteriaceae bacterium
GGTCCTCTACGCCTCGGGACTGTTCCCGCTGCTCTTCCTGGCCGCCTACCTGCTGCCGGGAGGCGTCGCCGCGGTGATCAACTCGATCAGCCCGCTGCTGGTCGTCGCCCTCTCGGTGCCCTTGCTGGGCGCGAAGATCCACCCGGTCCAGGTCTGGGCCGGCCTGCTCGGGATCGGCGGCGTCGCCCTGCTGGTGCTGCGCTCCGACGCCCGCCTCGATCCGCTGGGCCTGCTGGCGATGACCGGCGCGGCGACCATGATGGGCACCGCGACCGTGCTGACCAAGCGCTGGGGCCGCCCGCCCGGGATGACCGCGGTCGGCATGACCGGTTGGACCTTTCTGCTGGCCGGGCTCACCCTGCTGCCGGTCACCCTGCTCGTCGAGGGCCTGCCCGACCATCTGACCGCCCGCAACGTCGGCGGCCTCGTCTACCTGGTGCTGATCAGCGGCGTGCTGGCGTACGCGCTGTGGTTCTGGGGGCTGCAGCACCTGACCGCCAGCTCGGTCACCTTCCTCAGCCTGCTCAACCCGCTGGTCGCCGCCATCCTCGGCTGGGTGGTCCTCGACCAGAGGCTCAACGCACTCCAGCTCGTCGGCGCGTCCGTCGTGCTCGCATCGGTCGTGCTGGGTCAGCAGGCCACGCTCGACCGGCTCGGTAACCGGCCGCGTACGCCCTCCGGGGCACTACGATCACCCTCGTGAGCGGACCGGCGACGACCGATCCCGATGGGCGCTGGCCGCGTCAGGTGTACGCGGTGGGCACCGAGCCCGACCCGCGTTTCACCTTCGCCAACGAGCGCACCTTCCTGGCCTGGATTCGTACGGCGCTGGGGTTCCTGGCCGCCGGGGTGGCGATCGCCGCAGTCGCCGGCCTTGCTGGGCCGGTGGGCTTGGAGGTCCGGGTCGCCTCGGTCGCCCTGATCATCTGCGGGCTGGCCTGCGGCGTCCTGGCGTTCCGGCGCTGGATGATCAACGAGCGGGCGATGCGACTGGGCGAGCCGCTGCCGTCGTCGCCGATGCTGTTGATCGTGACCGCGGTCGTGGTCGGGGTCGCGCTGCTCGCCGTGGTCCTGGCGATCCTGGCATGACACGAGCAAGGGGGACGAAGCCCTTGGACCATCGCCGCCGGCGCAAGGACCGGCAGGATCACGCGAAATGAGCAGTGCACCGTGGGACCCGGGCCTGCAGAACGAGCGGACCGGCCTGGCCTGGCAGCGCACGATGCTGGCCGGCCTGGTGTGCAGCCTGCTGGTCACTCGACTGCTGGCCGAGGTGTCGCTGCCGCTTGCCGTGATCGTCGGTCTGGCCGCGCTGCTGGGAACGGCCGGACTCGGCGGGATCGCGATTCGGCGCTTCCGGCGCCACGGCGACGCGCTGCACGCCCAACGGCCGATCGGGGACGGCCGGCCTCAGGCCCTGGTCAGCGTAGTGGTGGTCCTGACCGCGGTCGGGGGGCTCGCCTTCGCGCTCCTGGCCTGAGACCGTCAGCCGTAGCCGAGCTCGTGCAGCCGCTCGTCGTCGATGCCGAAGTGGTGGGCGATCTCGTGCACCACGGTGATGCGCACCTCCTCGACCACGTCCTCCTCGGTGTCACAGATGGCCAGGATCGGCCGGCGGAAGATCTGCACGGTGTCCGGCAGCCCGGTGTAGAACTGGCCGCGCTCGGTCAGCGGCGTGCCGGTGTAAAGGCCCAGAAGGTCCGCGGGGACGTCTTCGGACGGGTCGTCCTCGACCAGCACCACGCAGTTGTCCATCAGCTCCGCCAGCTCGGGCGGGATGGTGTCGAGCGCCTCGGCGACCAGCACCTCGAACTCCGCGGCCGGCATCTCGATGCCCATCGGGCTAGCTCTCGACCGACCGGTCGGCGCGCGGATTCGCGTCCTGCCACGGGTAGCCGTAGCCAAGCTCGGTGGGTTCGGTCATCGCTGCGATGCTACGGGTAGCCGACGGTCGCCCAACCACAGCAGCAACGAGACCACCACGAACAAGGCGGCGGCTCCCCGCGATGCGACGGCCACGCGCGTCGTGGGCTGGCTGGTGTTCGGGCCGCGGCTGCGGGTCCCGGCGAGGTCGAGCAGCGGCCGAGCCGGCAGCCGGATGATCCGCTCGAGCAGCTCCGTCGGCTTCTAATGACACTGTTGTAATTTCTTTGGTGTTATCCGCGTGTCGCCTTGCATTGTTTCTGCGAGTTCCACTCAGTCCTTGCCTCGGTGCTTGTTACGCCGTTAGAGTCCTGCGCAGCTTGTGATTTTTGTGACTGGCGTGGTCGCTGTGACGTTGACGAAAAGACGGAGGACTTATGAGTTCTGAGCCTGTCGAGGGGCACCGCGGCATCCGCTACGCGGTCCTCGCCCGAACCGCCGCCGTGGCGCTCGCGGCTGCCGTGCTGCTCGGACTGGTGGCGCTGCCGGCCACCGCGGCCGTGACCGTCCAGGTCACCGCCACCACCAACGTCAACGTTCGGGCGGAGCCCAGCACCACAGCGCGCATCATCGGCGGGCTCTACCGGGGCCAGACCGTCACCGAGATCGGCAAGATCCGCGGCTGGTCCAAGATCAGGTTCTCGGGCTCGTCCGCCTGGGTGGCCAGCCAGTACCTGAGTGGTGGCGTAAATCTGCCACCGCCCAGTCGCGTCGACGCCGGAGCGGTCAAGGTCGCCACCACCGCCCTGAACCTGCGCACGGGACCGGGGCTCGCCTACAGGGTCATCCGGGTGTTGGCGGAAGGCACCCGGGTGACCACCACCGGCAAGACAGCTAGGGGATTCGCCGAGGTTATCAGCGGGCGGTCCCGCGGCTGGGCCGCGATCCAGTACCTGGCCAGCTCCCGGACCGGGCTGCCGGCGGTGATCGGCACCCGGGTGGCCACGGCTGACTTGGACATTCGGACCAGCTCAGGTTCCGACGCCCGGACCGTGGCCGAGGTGAAGAAGGGCACCCGGCTCTCGGTGACCGGGGCCACGCAGAACGGGCGGGCGCAGATCGTCTTCCGCAGTGCCGTGCGCTGGGTCACGGCGAGGTACCTGGCCAACCCGACGGTGACACAGCCGGCGCCGCCCACGCTGCCCAGGATCATCGGCACCCGCTACGCGACCGCCACGCTCAACGTGCGGTCGACGTACGCGGACCGGTACACCCTGATCGCGGAGGTGCCCCGCGGCACCGCGCTGAAGATCACCGGCCTAGTGCGGAACGGCCGGATGCAGATCATCTACGCCAACGCGGCGCGGTGGGTCACCGCCAAGTACCTGTCCGTGACCCGGCCGACGGGCATCCCGACCAGTTGGCTCACTGTCGAGCGGGGGCTGCAGCCCAACGCCGTCCGGGTGCATCGTGCGGCGCGGTCGCGGTTCCCGTCGATCACCACCTACTACGGCGTGCGGCGTGACATCACCCCGGATCATCCGGCCGGGCGGGCGCTGGACATGATGATCCCTAGGTACACGACCACCGCCGGTCGCACGCTCGGCTTCCAGGTCGCCTACTGGGCCCGGGCAAACGCCCGGTCGCTGGGCATCAAGTACGTGATCTGGGACCAGAAGATCTGGAACATCGAGCGCAACAGCGAGGGCTGGCGGCACATGGCCAGCCGGGGCAGCGACTCAGCGAACCACAAGGACCACGTGCATATCACCGTCTTCGACGGCTGATCGGCCGACCGGTTCAACCGTGTTTGGAGAGCCGGCTGCGCAGGCGGGTGTTCTCCTCCTCCAGCTCGAGCACCATCGCGATCCCGGCCAGGTTGAGACCGGCCTCCAGCAGGGCGGCCACCCGGCGCAACCGGGTGATGTCGGCGCCGCTGTACATCCGGGTGCCCCCGGACGTCCGCCCGGGCGTGACCAGGCCGGCCCGCTCGTACGCGCGCAGGTTCTGCACCCCGGTGCCGACCATCTCGGCCGCCACCGAGATGACGTACACGCTCAGGGTGGAGTCACTCATCGGGCCGCAACTTTCTGGTCCAGTTGGTTTGCATTGTGCTTGACGGCTAGATAAAATCTGTAGCGACCACTATAGATCAGTGGTCAACGCACATCGACTCAGCAACTTGTGGAGGTGACCTTCAATGTTGATGCGAACCGACCCGTTCCGGGACCTGGACCGCCTCACCCAGCAGGTGTTCGGCACCGCCGCCCGGCCCGCCTTCATGCCGATGGATGCGTGGCGCAGCGGCGACATGTTCCACATCGAGTTCGACCTGCCCGGCGTGAGCACGGAGTCGATCGACCTCGATGTCGAGCGCAATGTGCTGACCGTGCGGGCCGAGCGCGGGCAGGCGAACAGCGAGAACAACGACGGGGCCGAGGTGATCGCGGCCGAGCGGCCGCGCGGCGTCTTCAGCCGCCAGATCATCCTGGGCGACAACCTGAACCTGGATGCCGTCGAGGCCACCTACAACGACGGGGTGCTGCACCTGACGGTCCCGGTGGCCGAGAAGGCCAAGCCGCGCAAGATCTCCGTCGAGAGCGGCAGCAGCGACGGCAACTCCAAGGTGATAACTGCCGACTGACGGCGTGAGACTCGGTTCCCTGGAAATCACACCCGATCGGACGGGAAAGGCCTCCGAGTGGCAACGTGTGAGATGCGATCGAGGAGATTTCCAGGGAACCACGCCCTAGCGTGGGGGGCGTGCCGCCTGAGGACGTGCTCGTGGCCCGGCTCCGGGCCGGGGACGACGCCGCGTTCGCCCTGATCCTCGATGCCTGGTCGCCGGGCATGGTCCGCGTGGCCCGACGTTGCGTGCCGACGGCCGACCTGGCGGCCGAGGTGGTGCAGGACACCTGGCTCGCGGTGGTGGAGGGGCTGGGCGGGTTCGAGGGCCGGTCCTCGCTGAAGACCTGGGTCTTCCGGATCCTGCTCAACAAGGCGCAGCGGCTGGGCGGCCGGGAACGCCGCACGGTGCCGTACAGCAGCCTGACCACCGACGACGAGGGGCCCACCGTCGACCCGTCCCGGTTCCAGGGCCCGAACGAGCCCTACCCCGGGCACTGGCGGGAGTGGCCCGCCCCGTGGCCCGACGACCCGTTGGACGCGACGCTCGCCGCGGAGTTGCGCCGGCGCGCCGGTGCTGCGGTGGCCGAGCTGCCGGAGCGCCAGCGGGTCGTCCTCGCTCTGCGCGACATCGAGGGCTACGACGCCGCCGAGGTCTGCTCGATACTGGACATCACGGCGGCCAACCAGCGGGTCCTGCTCCACCGGGCCCGCGCCCAGGTCCGCCGCAGTCTGGAGAACTACTTCGCGGAGGTGCCGGCATGAGCGAGCTCCGCTGCGACCGCGTCGTCGAGCTGGTGACCGACTTCCTCGAGGGGGCCCTCGACCCGGCGGACGAGCAGGATCTGGTCGAGCACCTGAACGGCTGCGACGGCTGCTCGGACTATGTCGAGCAGTACCGCCAGGCCGTTCGTACGCTGGGCGAGCTTCCGGCCGAGGAGGGGACGACGCTCACCCCGGAGGCCCGCGCCGCACTGCTCGAGGTTTTTCGCCGCACCGCGTAACGGATTGCCGGTCCGGTGCCACTGCACCGGTATGAGCACTGACTTGGAGCGAGGGGGACGACCCCCTCGGACCCCCGCCGGCGCGCGCAACAACACCACGGGAGCGCGCCGCAACATCACGACAGGTGCGAACCTCCGCCGCCGGCTGCTTCCCCTCTACATCGCTGCCGGCCTGCAGGGCTTCATGTTGTGGACCCCCGTCGAGAAGCTGTTCCTGAACGAGATCGGCTTCGACGCCGCAGCGGTCGGACTGATGGCGGCGGCGTACGCGGCCCTGGTGCCCCTGGTCGAGGTGCCGTCGGGGCTGCTGGCCGACCGGTGGAGCCGCCGCGGCGTGCTGATCATCGCCAACGTGGCCCTGCTGCTCAGCGTGCTGGTCGGCGGCCTCAGCCAGAACGTGGCGACCTACATCGGCGGCGCCATGGTGCTCGGGGTCTACTTCGCGATGTACAGCGGCACGATGGACGCCATCGTGTACGACACGGTGCTCACCGAGACCGAAAACAGCGACCTGTTCGAACGGATGATCGGCCGGGCCCGGGCGGTGGAGAGCGCGGCCCTGGTGGCCAGCTCGCTGGCCGGCGGTCTACTGGCCGGGCTGCTGTCGGCCCGGGCGACCTACTTCCTCTCCCTGCCGTTCACGCTGCTGTCCATCGTCGCCCTGCTCCACTTCGCCGAGCCGACACTGCACCAGACGACCGAGCGCACCCCGCTCCGGGCGCAGATCGCCGTGACCTACCGCACGATCGCCGGCCGCGGGCGGCTGCTGCCGGTCGTTGCCCTGGGCGTGCTGACGGCGCTGATCAGCCAGGTGATCTTCGAGTTCGGACCGCTATGGCTGGTCGCCCTGTCGGCTGCGCCGTGGGTCTACGGACCGTTCTGGGCCGCCCTGGTCTCCACGCTCGGATTCGGCGGGCTGCTGGCCGGACGCCTGCCGATGGACCGGCCGCTGGTGCAGGCCGGGCTGGCCGGAGCCATGGCGCTGGCCTCGGTCGTTCTGACCCTGACCCGCAACCTGGTCGTGGTCGCCGTCGCTCAGGTCGTGCTGGTGCTGCTGGCGATGGCGCTCAGCATCCACGTGGCCCGGCTGCTCCACGACGAGGTGCCATCGACGGTCCGCGCGGGGGTCGCCTCCGGAGTCGGCGCGTTCTCCTGGATCGCCTTCCTGCCGTTCGCGCTGGCGTTCGGTCTGGTCAGCCGGAACCTCGGCGTCGGCACTGCCGGCTGGATGATCACCGGCGTCGTCGTGCTGGTCGGGCTGGTGCTGGTCGTCGACACGGCCGTCCGGCGGCGTCGCCCGGCAATCTTCACTCGATCGGAGCCTTCGGCGCCCGATCCGGTGCTCACCGCTCCGATCGGGTGAGACCTACCGGGCGGCTCAGCCCGGCCAGGTCCAGCCCGCCACCTCGGGCATGTCCGCTCCCTGCTCGCGGGTGTAGGTCCGCGCTCGGACCCGGGCGTCCACCATCTCCTGGCGCAACCCGGCTGCCCGGGTCCGCAGGCTCTCCACCCGGTCGATCACGTCGATGACCAGGTGGAATCGGTCGAGGTCGTTCAGCATCACCATGTCGAACGGCGTCGTGGTCGTCCCGTTCTCCTTGTAGCCGCGGACGTGCAGACTGTCGTGGTTGGTCCGCCGGTAGGTGAGCCGGTGCACCAGCCACGGGTAGCCGTGAAAGGCGAAGATCACCGGCTGGGTCGTGGTGAACAAGGTGTCGAACTCCGCGTCGGACAGCCCGTGCGGGTGCTCCGCCTCGGGCAGCAGCCGCATCAGGTCGACCACGTTGACCACGCGTACGCGGAGGTCGGGCAGGCGCTCCCGCAGGATCGCCGCCGCGGCCAGCGTCTCCAGCGTCGGAATCTCGCCGGCACAGGCCAGCACGACGTCGGGTACCGACCCGACCTCGTCCCGGTTCCCCGCCCAGTCCCAGATGCCTACGCCCCGGGTGCAGTGCAGCGCCGCCTCCTCCACGTCGAGCCAGTCGGCCTGCGGCTGCTTGCCGGCCACCACGACGTTGACGTAGTGCCGGGAGCGCAGGCAGTGGTCGACCGTGGACAGCAGGGTGTTGGCGTCCGGCGGCAGGTAGACCCGGACCACCTCGGGCTTCTTGTTCAGCACCACGTCGAGGAAACCCGGGTCCTGGTGGGTGAAGCCGTTGTGGTCCTGTCGCCAGACGTGGGAGGACAGCAGGTAGTTCAGGCTCGGGATCGGCCGCCGCCAGGGCACCTGCGCGCTGGCCGACAGCCACTTGGCGTGCTGGTTGAACATCGAGTCGACGATGTGGATGAACGCCTCGTAGCAGGTGAACAGCCCGTGCCGCCCGGTCAGCAGGTAGCCCTCGAGCAGGCCCTGACACATGTGCTCGCTGAGCACCTCGATGACCCGGCCGCGCCGGTCCAGCCGCTCGTCGCGCTCGTCGATCTCCACCTGCCAGCGGCGGCCGGTGACGTCGAGGATGTCCTGCAGCCGGTTGCTGGCCAGCTCGTCGGGGGCGAAGGTGAGATAGGTGTCCGGATTGCTCCGGGTCACCTCGCGTAGCCAGCCACCGAGCACCCGGGTGGCTTCGTGCGATGTCGCCCCCGGCCGGTCCACGCGTACGCCGAACTCCCGCCAGTCCGGCAGCCGCAGGTCGTGGGCCAGCCGGCCGCCGTTGGCCACCGGGTTAGCGCTCATCCGCCGCTCCCCCGCCGGGCTCAGCTCGCGCAGCTCCGGCACCAGCGCACCGGAGGAGTCGAACAGCTCCTCCGGCCGGTAGGACCGCAGCCAGGCCTCGAGCACCTGCCGGTGCTCGTCGTTGTCGCGCGCGGCGGGCAGCGGCACCTGGTGGGCCCGGAACGTGCCCTCGACCCGCTGACCGTCCACTACCGGCGGGCCGGTCCAGCCCTTGGGCGTACGCAGGACGATCATCGGCCAGCGGGCCGGGGTGTGGCCGTCGGAGCTCCCCCTCCGCGCGGCCTGCTGGATGGCGGCGATCCGGTCCAGGCAGGTGGTCATCGTCTCGGCCATGGCCTGGTGCACGGCGGTCGGGTCGTCGCCGGCCACCAGGTGCGGCTCGTAGCCGTAGCCGCGCATCAGGGTCTCCAGCTCCTCGGCCGGGATGCGGGCCAACAGTGTGGGGTTGGCGATCTTGTACTCGTTGAGGGCGAGGATCGGCAGCACCGCGCCGTCGCGGGCCGGGTCCAGGAACTTCGCGCTGTGCCAGCTGCCGGCCAGCGGCCCGGTCTCCGCCTCGCCGTCACCGACCACGCAGAAGACGGTGAGGTCCGGCGAGTCCAGGGCCGCTCCGTACGCGTGCAGCAGGGAGTAGCCGAGCTCGCCGCCCTCGTGGAACGAACCGGGCGTCTCCGGGGCACAGTGGCTGGGCACGCCACCCGGGTAGGAGAACTGGTGGAAGAACGCGGCCATGCCCGACTCGTCCGGAGTGACGTGGCTGAACAGCTCCGAGTAGGTGCCTTCCAGCCAGGCGCAGGCGTTCGGGCCGGGCCCACCGTGGCCAGGACCGGCCACGAATACGGCGTTCAGGTCACGCTCCACGATCAGCCGGTTGGCGTGGGCGTACACCAGGTTGAGCCCGGGGACGGTGCCGAAGTGGCCGAGCAAACGGGGCTTGACGTGCTCGGGCATCAGCGGCGTACGCAGCAGCGGGTTGCTCTTGAGGTAGATCTGGCCGACCGACAGATAGTTGGCCGCGCGCCACCAGGCGTCGAGCCGGCGCAGGGCCTCGGCGTCGAGGGGGCCCGGAGCGTCGCCGAGCGCGTACGGGGTGGGCGGCTGGGTCTCGCCGGCTCCGCTGGAGTCTTGGTCGGCGGCGGTGTCCCCGCCCATGCTGGCAAGCTGCGTCATGTCGCCTGTGTACCCACGATGCGCAAACTCGTCGTGACGTCCGGGTTGACCGCCGGACTCCCGCAGCCGGCCAAGGCCGTCGAGAACCAGGCCGAGCCCGAAGCCGGCGGCCCACGGGCTCGGCACGGTCCTGCCGGGATACGCGGCCAGCGTCGCCCCGTTCACCTTCGTCGGCGAGGTCGCGCTGATCGGCTGGCTCCCGGTCAGGGGTCGTCGGCGGCGGGCCCCGGCGACCAGGCATCGTCCTGCGGCTGGTACCCCAGCGCCAGCGTCTCGGTGAGGTCCGCTATCCGGTAGCGGTTCGCGGAGACGCCGTTGACGACCGAGCCGTCGACATCAGGAGTCTCGACGGCCGCCCGGACC
>DASQUF010000359.1:0-3785 GCA_035641435.1 Propionibacteriaceae bacterium
GAGTCGAGGGCGCTCAGCGGTCCGCGCCCGGCGTGACCAGTGAGGCTGGCGAAACCAGCACTACAAGACACTCGACGGACGGGACGAAGCACAACGCGGAGAGATTTCGTTTTATGGGGGTTTTATGGGGTGCTTCCTTAACCCAACCACAATCCAACACGTCCAAACCCAGGTTGACTAGGGGATTTGTGCGCCGCGAGGGAATCGAACCCCCAACCCGCTGATTAAGAGTCAGCTGCTCTGCCAATTGAGCTAGCGGCGCGCGAGGAGCAAGACTAGCAAACCCGCCGAGCGAACGCAGATCGGCCTGCGCGAGCATCTACGTCACGAACTCGCGGCGGATCGCTCACGCAGGCCTCAGCCAACGGTTTCGAGCGCGGCCATGGCGGCGTTGTGGCCGCCCAGACCGCTCACGGCGCCGCCGCGGACCGCTCCCGAGCCGCAGAGCAGCACGCCCGGGTAGTCCGTGGCCACGCCCCAGCGCTGCGCCGGGGTCTCGGCCACGGCGTCGTCGGCGAGCCAGGGCCACTGCAGGTCGCCGTGGAAGATGTGGCCGCCGGGCAGGCTGAGCTCGCGCTCGAGATCCACCGGAGTCATCACCTCGAGGCACGGTCGGCCGTTGGCATCGCGGGCCAGCACCTTGCCGAGCGGCTCCGCCAGCACCTCCTGCAGGGACCGCAGCGCAGCCCGCCGCGCCCGGGTCCGCCCGAGATCCGGGTCGGAGCGGAACAGGTCCACCGGCGTGTGCAGGCCGAAGAGGGTGAGCGTGTGATACCCCGCCGCCCGCAAGTCCGCACCGAGGATCGAGGGGTCGGTGAGCGAGTGGCAGTAGACCTCACAGGGCAGCGGGTCCGGTATCCGCCCGGCTTCGGCCTCGGCGTACGCCTCCTGCAGTCGTGCATAGCCCTGCCCGAGGTGCAGTGTCCCCGCGAAAGCCACCTCCGGGTCCAGGCCGGAGCGCAGGCGGGGCAGCCGGCGGACCACCATGTTGACCTTGATCTGACTACCCACCGGCGAGGCTGCGGCCGGCTCTGTGCCCACGAGCCCGTCCAGTGTCGCTGGAGCACAGTTCGCGAGCACGATGTCGGCCGCCAGACTCTCCCCGTCGGCCAGATCGACCCGCGCGAGCCCGCCGTCAGCCGGCGCGATGCTCGCCACCCGGACGCCGGTGCGCAGGTCCGCCCCCGCCGCGGTCGCAGCCCGGACCAGCACGGCGGCCACCGCGCCCATCCCGCCGACCGGGACCCGCCACTCGCCGGTGCCGTTGCCGATCACGTGGTAGAGGAAGCACCGGTTCTGCCGGAGCGACGGGTCGTGCGCATAGCTATAGGTGCCGATCAGCGCGTCGGTCAGCAGCGTCCCGCGTACCGCGTCGTTGGTCTCCCGGGCCTCGATCAGCTCCCCGATCGGCCGCTCGACCAGCCCCGTCCACAGCTCCCACTCGACCGCGGCGCGCAACGCGCCGGCGCGGGGGAGTGGCTCGGTCAGGGTCGGCTCGACCACTGCCGCGAACGACTCCAGGTCCCGGTCCAACGCGGTCTGGTCCGTCGCCGACCGGCGCACCAGCACCCCGGTGTCGCCGACGGGCGTGTAGGACCGGATCGGTCGCGACCGCAGCTCCAGGTCCAGCCCCAGGTCGGCGATGATCTTCTCGGGCAGCAGCGAGACGAGGTAGGAGAACCGGGACAGCTGCGCGTCCACCCCGGGAAACACGGCCGCGCTGGCGACCGCTCCGCCCAGGGTGTCCCGAGCCTCCAGCACGGTCACCCGGTGCCCGGCTCGCCCGAGGTACGCGGCGGCGACCAGACCGTTGTGGCCGCCGCCGACGATGATCACATCGGTCGCAGCCCTCACCGGCTCCCGCCGCTGGCGCTGCAGCGGGCCAGCTCTTCGTCGCTGAGCACCAGGTCAGCCGCCTTGGCCGAGTCGGTGATCGACTGCGGCCGCCGGGCTCCGGGGATGGGGATGACGTGGTCGCCCAGCGACAGCTCCCAAGCCAGCACCACCTGCTGCGGACTGACCCCGTGCTCGTCCGCGATCTCGGCGAACACGGCAAATCGGTCTCCCACCTCGCGGGCGCCGCCGCCGGTGCCGCCCAGCGGGCTCCAGGGCAGATAGGCGATGCCGCGCGCGCCGCAGTACTCCAGCTCCTTCTCGCTGCACCGGAACTTCGGGGAGAACTCGTTCTGCACGCTGACCAGTCCGTCGTGGCCGAGCACGTTGATCGCGACCTCGATCTCCTCGACATTCGCGTTGGAGATTCCAATGGCCTTGACCTTGCCCTCGTCGCGCAGAGTCTTGAAGTTCTCGACGCCCTCGCCGTAGGCCATCGAGCGGTCCGGCCGGTGCCACTGGTACACGTCGATGACGTCCACTCCCAGGTTGCGTAGGGACTTCTCCACGGCGGACCGCAGGTAGGGCAGCGACGCATCCCGACCCCACTTCTCGCCATCACTCCGGGTGACGCCGCCCTTCGTGGCGATGACCACCTCGTCGCGGGTGCCGCCGTAGGCGGCCATCGCCTTGCGCACCACCGTCTCGTTGTGGCCCATGGTGTCCCAGCTCGGGGCATAGATGTCGGCGGTGTCGATCAAGGTGATGCCGGCGTCGAGCGCCGCGTGGATGGTCGCGATCGCCTGCGACTCCTCGGGGTAGACCTTGTCGTTGTTCATCGAGATCGGCATCGCCCCGAGACCGATCGCGGAGACTTCGAAGGGTCCAAGCTGTCGGGTCTGCATACGTCGACCCTATCGACGCTGCGCGATGAACCCTTCGGCCGACCCTGCAGTAACCGTCGCAACTCGTCGCACGGCCAACACGATCAACAGCTGGGCCAGCAGGTAGGTCGTCATCACCACGGCGCTGACGATCGGTGCCGCCGGCGGGTCGACAAAGGCGCCATACGCCAGCACCAGGTCGGAGACCAGGAAGGTCAGCGCTCCGACGGTGGCCAGCCGGCTGACCCCGGTGGCCAGAGCCACCGTCAGAGCCAGGCTCGCGCCGTAGACGAGCACGGCGGCCAGCAGCCCGCTGGCCTGCAGGCTGACGGCGACCACCAGGGCACCGAGTCCCACCGCGTACGCGATGCGCGCGGCCGGCCGGACCAGCAGGCTGGACCGCCAGTGCCGACGAAACGCCAGGCAGTACGCCACCTGGGTGCCGAGGAAGAAGATGATCTTGAGCAGGATCGGGTCGCCCAGGCTGTCCCCGAGCCAGGCGAAGCCGAGACCGACCATGACCCAGCGAACGACGGTGGCGCGCGGACCCGACCACCACAGGAACCCGGCCAGCAGCGGCATCAACGCCACCGGCAGCAGCCGGGGCAGCAGCGCCTGGTCGGTCAGCTCGGCCACGACATCGGCGACCGCGAGCACGACGTACGCCGTCAGGCAGGCGATCGCGATTCGCCGCGGTTCCACGCGCTCAGGCTAGGCCCGGCAGAAGAAGCTGGGGTGAGTGACGGGACTCGAACCCGCGACTTCCTGGACCACAACCAGGTGCTCTACCAGCTGAGCTACACCCACCATGGGCGGGCCGGTCCGACCCACGCCGGGTGAAGTGTACCGGCCGGGCCGACGGCGTACGAAATGCGTTACTCCCGGTTGGGCAGGGATGGCGGCACCGCCCCGGTGAGCGTGCCCTGGTACCGGCGGGCGACGGTCCGCGCGGTCACGCTGTCCGGGCCGGGCTGCGGCACGAACACGGCCTCCCGGTAGTAGCGCAACTCCTCGATCGACTCCTGGACGTCCGCCAGGGCACGGTGGTTGCCGGTCTTGGCGGGCGCC
>DASQUF010000360.1:0-2597 GCA_035641435.1 Propionibacteriaceae bacterium
CCAGCGCGGTCCCGGCCAGGCCCGCGCCGGCGACCAGCTTGAGCAGGCCGCGGCGCTGCAGCAACCGGGGCAGGTCCCAGTCCAGGCCGCGGTCGTGGTTCTCCAGCTCGGGTTCACGATGGGAAACGCGCACGAAAATCAGATCTCCTCGTCAAGGGTTGCGACCAGGCTAGGGACGGCGATGCCGTCTCCCGGGCGATCGGCGCGCATTCACACCGGCGCCATAGCAGTTCACAGCCGACGCACAGGCAACGCGTCTGAGAGGCTGTCGGGATGGACCCTGGCCGCCGCGTACGCGAGGGCGAGCTGCCCGGAGGACTGCCCTATCTGGCGGTCGGCAGCGGTCCGCCGCTGGTCTTTCTCGGCGGCTCCACCCCGGAGCACCGCAACCCGCGGCCGGGCCTGGAGCAGACCATGACGCTACGGATGATCCGGCCGCTGGCCGCCGGCGGCTTCGAGGTCTACTTCGTCAGCCGCTGGCCGGGGATGGACCCAGCGACGACGTTCGCCGACGTCGCCGAACGGCACGCGATCGCGATCGGAGAGCGGTTTGGCGGCCCGGTGCCGGTGATCGGGCACAGCACCGGCGGCTCGTTGCTGCTGCAACTGATTGCCGATCGGCCGGACGTCGTCACCCGGGCCGTGGTGGCCAGCGCCGCGTACGCGCTCGGTCCGGTGGCCAGGCAGGCCCAGCGCGAGCTGATGCAGGCGATCGAGCGGACTGGTCGCTACTCGGGCTCGGCCATCGTCTCCGGACTGCCCGCTTTCTTTCGGCGTCCTGGGGTGCGCCGACTGATCAGACCGGTCGTCGAGCTGGCCGCCCGGCGCATACCGATCGCCAACCCGGTCGACGCCGTCACCATGCTGCGGGCCGAGGACGAGTTCGACGTCCGCGACCGGCTGCCGCAGATCCCGACCGAGACGCTGGTCGCGTACGGGTCGCGGGACTACTTCTGGACACTGGAGATGGTGGGCGAGACGGCCGCCCGGATGCCTCGGGCCCGGCTGGTCCTCTACGCCGACCGGGGGCACGCGCTGCCGCTGGCCAAGGAGTTCGTCCGCGACGTCATTGCCTTTCTGCCCCGGGAACGCGCCGCGTAGCCTGAACTGGTGGCGGTGCTCGAGTCGGTCAACCTCGGTCGCCCCCGGCCGAACCCCTTCAAGACCACCAAGGCCACCGGGATCGGCAAGGAGCCGGCGAACGGGCCGGTCGAGGTCCGCGATCCCGGACCCAAGCAGGGTGGGCTCGGCAGCGGCCTGGTCGGCGACTTCATCGGCGACGGCAAGCACCACGGCGGCCATGACCAGGCGGTGTACGCGTTCCAGCGCGAGGACCTCGACCGCTGGGAAGGGCGGCTCGGACGGTCGCTTCCCAACGGGTTCTTCGGTGAGAACCTGACCACGTCCGGCATCGACGTGAACGAGGCTCGGGTCGGCGAGCGCTGGCGGGTCGGCGACCAGGTCGAGCTGGCCGTCACGGCGCCGCGGATCCCGTGCTCGACCTTCCGCGGCTGGGTGGGGGAGAAGGGCTGGGTGAAGCTCTTCGCCGCCGACGCCCGGTCGGGGGCCTACCTCCGCGTGGTCCGTCCGGGGACGATCCAGGCCGGCGATTCGATCACGGTGCTGCACCGGCCCGACCACGACGTCACGGTCAGCCTGTTCTTCCGCTCGCAGATGGCCGAGCCCGACCTGCTACCCCGCCTGCTGGCGGCAGGGGACGATCTGCCGGACGGCGTCCGGGAGGATGTGGAGCGGTACCTGTCCAGATATCGGCAGCCCTCGGAATAGCCCCGGGGCCATCGGAGGTTGTCGCGATCATGACCGTCGCACAGCACAGCGGAACTCTCGACATCATCGACCTGGGCCCGGTGTACCGGCTCGGCTTCGGCGCGATGCGCATCACCGGAGCGGGGATCTGGGGCGAGCCGGCGGACCGCGAGGAGGCGAGGCGGGTCGTCCGTCGCGCCGTCGAGCTGGGCGTCAACTTCATCGACACGGCCGACTCCTACGGGCCGGACGTCAGCGAGCTGATCCTCGCCGAGGCGCTGCACCCCTACCCCGAGGGCCTCAAGATCGGCACCAAGGCTGGCTTCGAGCGGTCGGGCCCGAACCGCTGGCACACCAACGGCCGGCCGGAGCATCTGCGCAAGCGCGCCGAGGAGAGCCTGCAGAAGCTGCGGGTGGAGCGGCTGGACCTGCTCCAGCTGCACCGGATCGACTCAAAGGTGCCGGCCGCCGAGCAGTTCGGGGTGCTGGCCGACCTGCAGCGCGAGGGCAAGGTCGGCGCGCTCGGTCTGTCCGAGGTCAGCGTGGCCGACATCGAGGCGGCCAACGAGTACTTTCCCGTCGCCACCGTGCAGAACCGCTACAACCTGACCGACACCCGGTCCAGCGACGTGCTCGACTACTGCGCGGGGCGAGGCATCGCCTTCCTGCCGTGGGCGCCGATCTCGGCCGGCAAGCTGGCTGCGCCCGGCGGTCCGGTGGCCACGGTGGCCGAGCGGCTCGGGGCGACCCCGTCCCAGGTCGCGCTCGCCTGGCTGCTGAAGCGCTCCCCGGTGATGGTGCCGATCCCCGGCACCGGCTCGGTGGCCCAC
>DASQUF010000361.1:0-2266 GCA_035641435.1 Propionibacteriaceae bacterium
CCGCCGTCACCGCGTCGCCCAGCGGCGGCCGGGCGGGAAGCGACGGCCGCTCGGTGGCCGTCTCACCTTCGGTGGGCAGCCCCACCCAGATCAGCACCCCGTCGTCGTAGGCCCGGTAGGGGCTCCAGGTCGGGTCGCCGCGCTCGGTGAACGCCATGCCATGCCAGCGGCAGTACATGGTCCCGTCCATCACCGGGCACTTGTCCATCAGTGCCCCGAGGTGCGGACACAGCGCCGGCCCGGCGACCAGGCCGCCGTCGGCGTTGCGCCAGAAGACCACCTCGCGACCGGCGATGGTCCGGGCCACCGACTCCTTACGACCCACGTCGGCGCTGGTGCCGGCCACGAACCAGCCGCCCGAGTTCTGAGCCTGGGAGACGGCCAGGGCGGCGGCGATCCGCTTGGGCTTGGCCAGCCGCCAGGTCGAGCTCATCCGGTCCTCGCGCGGCTGCGGCACCCGAGAGATGGGAATCCGCGGTCGCTGCGGGACCCGGGCCGCCTGCTGGCGGAGGTCAGCCTGCGTTCGAAGTGACATGTCTCCTCGCTTCGTCGAGCGGCGCCGGCGCCGCCTTCGGTGGTCCGGCGACGAGAATGCGGACGGCGGTGCCCGCCTTGCGCCAGGTGGGCACCCGGGCCCGGGCCGAGAACACGTCGTAGTCCGCTGCCTCGATCCGGTCCAGAATCCGCGCGTATAGCACCCGGGCGGTGCCGACACAGCGGGCCGAGCGCGGCGGCAGCATCGCGATGCCGGTGTCGGCGAAGGCGTACAGCGCCCGGTTGCGCTCGATCTCGTACGCCAGGAAAGCCTTCCACTCCGGCGTGGCGCGGCGCAGTGTGATGTCGACCCCGAAGCGCTCCAGGTCCTCCTGGGGCATGTACACCCGTCCGCGGTCCAGGTCCTCACCCACGTCGCGCAGGAAGTTGGTCAGCTGGAAGGCCAGCCCCAGTGAGCGGGCCGGCGCCGTGGCCTTCGGGCTGGTCGGCTCCAGCACCGGGAGCATCATCTCCCCGATCACCGCGGCCGAGCCCTCCATGTAGCCGCACAGGTCCCGCCAGGTGCGGTAGGAGCTGACCGTCAGGTCCATCCGCATCGCCCCGAAGAACCGCTCGAAGCACTCTGGCTCGATGCCGCAGGTGACCACGGTGTGCACGATCGCCGCCATGGTGGGGTCGTCGCTGCCCCGCTCCACCAGGGCGGTACGGAAGGACTCCTCGAACGTGGTGAGCTGAGCCTCCACCGCCGCCGCATCGTGTGTATCGGGCAGGTCGATGATGTCGTCGGCCAGCCGGCACAGTGCGTACACCGCGTGCACGTGCTTGCGTTGCGGCTTGGGCAGCAGCACCGCGCCCCAGAAGTAGGTGGTGCCGTACCGCCGGGTCAGCTGCGCACATCGCCGGTAGCCCTCGACCAGCTCAGCATCTAGTTTCACTGCAGGTAGTTTCCCACCCGAGCGGCCACCAGCTTGCCCGAGATCAGGACCATCGGTACGCCGACGCCTGGCACGGTGCTGGAGCCGGCGAAGAACAGCCCCGGCCGCCGCCGCTCCACGTTGCCGGGACGGAACGGTCCGGTCTGGCCGAACGTGTGGGCCAGCGCGAACGGCGTGCCCGCGGCCATGCCCTGCGCCTCCCACTCCAGCGGCGTGACCAGCTCCTCGACCGCTACGTCGTCGGGATAGCCGTGCTCACCCAAAAAGGCGTGCAGCCGGTCTCGCATCGGGCCGGACTCCTGTCGCCAGTCCACCCGCCCGTCCAGGTTCGGTACCGGCTCCAGTACGTACAGCGTCGACGACCCGTCCGGCGCCGCGGTCGGCTCGTCCAGCGACGGCACGGTGACCAGTCGCGACGGGTCGCGCATCAGCTGCCCCCGCTTGAGCAGGTCGTCGAACGAGCTGCCCCACTCGGCTCCGAAGTGGATGTTGTGGTGGCCGATCGGCGGCTCCGGCACCCCGCGTACGCCGACGTGCCAGACCACCGCAGAGGGGGAGTAGGACCCCGATCGCGCGGCCCGGGGCGGGGTGAGGTCCGACAGGAAGGTGCGGTACGCGATCGGTAGGTCCACGGTGCAGACCACCGCATCGGCCGGGATCTGCTCGCCGGACTCGGTACGTACCCCAGCCACCCGACCCACTGGAGAGCGGAGGATCTCGGTCACCGCGTCGCCGTAGCGCAGTGTCGCCCCGGCCTTCTCGGCCGCCTGGGCCATGGCGACCGGCACGGCGTGCAGTCCCCCTATGGGGAAGTAGACCCCGTTGATGCTGTCCAT
>DASQUF010000362.1:0-21367 GCA_035641435.1 Propionibacteriaceae bacterium
GTGCGGCTCGTCGTCGGCGACTACGTGGACCACGCCGGAGCGCCGGCCGTGGGTGTCCGGCCCGCCGAGCCGGAGCATGTCCACGTCTTCGCCGGTCACCGACCGGACCACGTCCGGTCCGGTGACGAAGATCCGGCCCTCGGGGGCCAGGATGACCAGGTCGGTCAGCGCCGGCCCGTACGCCGCCCCGCCCGCCGCGAAGCCCAGCACGATGGAGATCTGCGGAATCTTGCCCGACGCCTGGGTCATCGCATGGAAGATCCGGCCCACCGCGTGCAGCGACAGCACGCCCTCGGCCAGCCGGGCGCCGCCGGAGTGCCAGATGCCGAGGATCGGCACCCGGTCGTGCATCGCCCGCTCGTAGGCCCGGACGACGACATCGCAGCCGTCCATGCCCATGGCGCCGCCCATCACGGTGGCGTCGGAGCAGAACGCGACCACCCGGCAGCCGTTGATGGTGCCGACGGCGGCGAGCATCCCGGAGTCGTCATCGGGGGTGATCAGCTCGACCGACCCCGGGTCGAGTAGGGCCTGCAACCGGAAGTTGGGGTTGCGGGGATCCTGCTCGCGCGGGATCTTGATCTTGGCCGGTGGCGCCGGAGCGGCGGCCGCGGCGGTGGGTGGCGGAGCAGTGGTGGTCATCGGAGGCCTCCCGTGGCGTAGGCGTTGGTGAAGGCGACCGCCACGTTGTGGCCACCGAAGCCGAACGAGTTGTTGATCGCGGCCAGGTCCCCGTCGGGCAGGTCCCGGACCTTGGTGGCGACGTCGATCCCCAGGTCGGGCTCGGGGTTGTCCAGGTTGATCGTCGGGGGCACCTTGCGGTGGTAGAGCGCCAGCAGTGTGGCCAGCGACTCCAGCGCCCCCGCGCCGCCCAGCAGGTGGCCGGTCATCGACTTGGTCGAGGTGACGATGGCCTCGGTCGTCTCGCCTAGTGCCTGCCGGATCGAGCTGGCCTCGGTCACGTCACCCTGCGGAGTCGACGTGGCGTGGGCGTTCACGTGCACGACGTCACTGGGGTCGAGCTCGGCGGCGCGCAGGGCGAGGGTCATGGCCCGGGCCTGAGGCGCACCGCTCGGCTCCGGTTGCACCATGTCATGGGCGTCGGCCGTGATCCCCGCCCCGGCGAGCTCGCCGAGGATCCGGGCTCCCCGCGCCTGAGCGTGCTCGAGGGTCTCCACCACGAACAGCACCGAGCCCTCGCCCATCACGAAGCCGTCGCGGTCCACGTCCCACGGGCGCGACGCTCGCTCCGGCTCGTCGTTGCGGCGACTCATTGCCTGCATCTGACCGAACGAGCCGATGGTCACGGGGTGTATGCAGCCCTCGGCGCCGCCAACCATCACCACGTCGGCCCGACCGAGTCGGATCGTGTCCAAGGCCAGGGACAACGCCTCGTTGCTGGACGCGCACGCCGAGACGGTGGCGTGGACGCCGGCCCGGGCGCCGAGCCGGAGCCCTACGTTGGCCGCGGCCGCATTGGCCATCAGCATCGGCACGGTGAGTGGACTGACCCGGCGTACGCCCTTCTCCTTCTGGACGTCCCAGCTGCCGAGCAGGGTGTTCAGACCGCCGATGCCGGTACCGACCACGACCGCGAGGCGCTCCCGGTCGACCGGGTTGGCCTCGCCGAACCCGAAGCCGGCATCGGTCCACGCCTCGGTGGCCGCGATCACCGCCAGCTGCGAGACCCGGTCGAGGCGCCGGGACTCGACCCGGTCCAGCACCGTTCCTGGGTCGACCGCCGCCTTCGCCGCGATCTTGCAGGGCAGGTCGTCAGCCCAGGCCTCCTCGATGCGACTGACGCCGGACCGGCCGGCGAGCATGCCCTCCCAGGTGCTGGGTACGTCACCCCCTAGAGGGGTTGTCGCACCCAATCCGGTCACGACGACCCGAGTCCGCGACATGTCGATCAGCTCCTTGCTCGGTCCTCAGGAGGCGGCGCGCTCGATGTAGGCCACCGCGTCGCCCACGGTCTTGAGGTTCTTGGCTTCCTCGTCGGGAATGCTGACGCCGAACTTCTCCTCGGCGGCGTAGATGATCTCGACCATCGACAGGGAGTCCACGTCCAGGTCGTCGGTGAACGACTTGTCGAGCTGGACGTCCTCAGCGGGGACACCGGCGACCTCGTTCACGATCTCGGCCAGGTCGGTGCGGACCTCTTCGGTGGTGGGCATGCAGTGTGCTCCTTCTCGTAGGTGTTGAGGTGCAGAACTCGGTTCAGGGCAGGACGATGACCTGGCCCGCGTAGACCAGGCCGGCGCCGAAGCCGATGATCAGGCAGGTGTCGCCGGACTTGGCCTCACCGGACGCCAGCAGCGCGTCGATGGCCAGCGGGATCGACGCCGCCGACGTGTTGCCCTGACGGGCGATGTCGCGGGCGACCACCACCTCCGGCGGCAGCTTGAGGGCCCGGAACATGGCGTCGGTGATCCGCATGTTGGCCTGATGCGGGGCGAACACCTTGAGCTCCTCCGGGCGTACGCCAGCCGCGTCCATCGCCTCGGCGGCCGTCTTGGCCATGGTGTAGGAGGCCCATTTGAAGACCGGGTTGCCGTCCATCCGCAGCATCGGCCAGCGCGCCTGCTCGCTGTCGCGTACGGCGCGGTCCCACGGCTCGGTCTGGCCGATCAGCGGGGCCTGCTCACCGTCGGAGCCCCAGACCACCGGCCCGATCCCGGGCGTCTCGCTCGGCCCGATGACCGCCGCCCCGGCGCCGTCGGCGAAGAGGAACGCCGTCGACCTGTCGTGCTTGTCGGTCATGTCGGACAGCCGCTCGACCCCGATGATCAGCACGTACTTGGACGGGCCGCTGCGGACAAACGAGTCGGCCATTGCGGTGGCGTAGCAGAACCCGGCGCAGGCCGCCGAGATGTCGAAGGCCGCCGCGCCCTGGGCCCCCAGCTCGGTGGCGATGGTGGCGGCCACCGCCGGGGTCTGGTGCAAATGGGTGACGGTGGACACGATCACGGTGTCGATCTGGCCCGCCTCGATCCCGGACCGCTCCAGCGCCTGTCGAGCCGCGGACACCGACATCATCTGGATTGTCTCGTCCGGGCCGGCCCAGCGCCGCTCGACGATGCCGGACCGGGTCTGGATCCACTCGTCGCTGGAGTCGATGTAGGTGCAGATCTCGGCGTTGTCGACCACCCGGCGCGGCCGATAGCCGCCGAGACCGAGAATCGTCGATGCCTTGGCGCCCGAGGAGAGCGTGAGAGAGGTACTCATCGGGCGCGCTCCCGTGTGTTGTTGTGCGCGCCGCCGGGGTTCAAGGGGGTTGTCCCCCTTGCTGGAATCATCGGCTGACCTCCGTCGCATCGGCGGACTCTACGACCGGGTGCAGGCGCAGCAGCGGCTGGCCCGGCGACACCGGATCACCGTTCTCCACCAGCCACTCGACCACGATGCCGCCGTGCGGCGCGCTGACCGGGATCTCGTCGCGGCGGTTTCGCACCATGCCGACCGTGCTGTGGCTGGGCAGCACGGTGTCGGCCTCCACGTCCTCGGTCCGGGTGAACTGGCCCTTGCCGGGCGAGACGACCAGCCGCCAGGTCGGGTTGCTGGTGATCGGGTTCGCCGAGGATACCCGACCGTGCTGGTGCACGAAGGCCAGCGCGTCCTCGAGCTGGTCCGGAGTGTTCAGCGCGAACAGCTCCACACCCTTGAGGTTGCGCTTGGCGATCCCGGTCAAGGTGCCGGCCGGCGGGATCTCGAGCAGTCCCGTCACCCCGAGGTCGGCCATGGTGGCCAGGCACAGGTCCCAGCGCACCGGTGAGGCCACCTGGCCGACCAGTCGGCGCAGCACCTCGCGGCCGTCGTGGACGACCTGGCCGTCGGCGTTGGACAGCAGTCGGGTGCGCGGGTCGTGGGTGGAGATGGCTCGCGCCAGCCCGGCCAGGTGGGCCACGGCCGACTCCATGTGAACGGTGTGGAACGCCCCGGCGACGCTCAGCGGGATCAGCCGGGCGCGGGCGGGCGGCGCCGCCGCCAGGGCGGCCAGCTGCTCGGTGGTGCCGGCCGCCACGATCTGGCCGGTGCCGTTGTTGTTGGCGGCGGTCAGGCCGTGCTCGGCCAGGGCGGCGAGGATCTCGTCGGCGTTGCCGCCGATCACCGCGGTCATCGAGGTCGGGGTGACGGCGCTGGCCGCGGCCATCGCCCGGCCGCGCTCGCGGACGAACACCATCGCCTGCTCGGCCGACAGCACACCGACGCCGGCCGCTGCGGTGATCTCGCCCACCGAGTGGCCGGCCGCCACCCCGATGAACGGGAACGCGTCGGCCGGATGGGGGAAGAGCTCGAGCGCGACCAGCAGGCCGGAGGCGACCAGCAGCGGCTGGGCGATCGCGGTGTCGCGGATGGCCTCGGCGTCGGCCTCGGTGCCGTAGTGCGCGAGGTCCAGGCCGGAGACCGCCGACAGCCAGGCCGTCCGGTCGGCGAAACGGGGTTCACTCAGCCAGGGTTTGAGGAAGCCGGGGGTCTGCGCCCCCTGCCCGGGCGCCACAATGGCGAGCACCCCTTTATGGTTCCGTGACCTGTAGGGAAACGACGTATGTCGCCACGACGAATATTCGGACGTCCTATTGTCCGGTTCCTACAACCGTGTGGTGAGGGTCACGCACGTCAGGAGACCTCTTCCGGTTTGGCTCGGGCGAAGAGCCGTCCGAGGGTCACGGCCAGCCGGAGGGCGTACGCGTCGCGCGGGTCGGTGGGGCTGTAGCCGCTGACCTCGTGGATGCGACGGAGCCGGTAGCGCACGGTGTTCGCGTGGACGAACAGGGCCCGGGAGGCCGCCTCGACCGACAGTCCCTGGTCCAGGAAGGTGACCAGGGTCTCCAACAGCCCGCCGCCGGCACTCAGCAGCGGCTCGTAGAGCTCGCGGGCCAGCGTCCGCCGGGCGTGGCCGTCGCCGGACAGCGCACGCTCCGGCAGTAGGTCGTTGGCCCCGACCGGCCGTGGGGCCTCCGGCCAGCCGGCGGCCGCCCGGTAGCCCGCCAGGGCGGCGCGGGTGCTGCTGGCCGCGTCCATCAGGTGCTCGACCGGCGGCCCGACCACGACGGCACCGGGCCCGAACTGGTGGGCGAACTTGCCCACCACGGCTTCGGCCTGCCTCTCCTTGCCGAGCGCCGGCCCGCCCAGCACGACAATCATCCGGTCGCCCTGCACAGCGCCCAGCATGTCGGCCCCGGCGATGGCGGCGGTGTGCCGGATCGACTCCAGGGCCAGCGCCGGCTCCAGGTCCGGAGCCGGCCCGACCACCACCACGACGCTCGCCGTTGCGTGCCAGCCCAGCGTCGAGGCCCGGGACAGCACCGTGTCGTCGGTCTCACCACGCAGCACCGCGTCGACCACGAGCGCTTCCAGCCGCTCGTCCCAGGCGCCGCGCAGCTCGGCGGCCCGGGCGTACACCTCGGCGGCAGAGAAGGCGACCTCGCGACTGTAGGAGATGATCGCCGCGTGCAGGATGGGGCGGTCGGCCTTGGGCATCACCTGGTCGATCTGGCTCTCCACCACGTCGATCGTTGTTCGCACCAGCTCGACGGTCTGGTAGAGGGAGATCCGCCGGGCCAGCTCCCGGGGCGCGGAGCCGAAGATGTCGGCGGTGCTCGGCGAGCTGGGGGCGGGTTCGGCGAACCACTTGACGAAGCCGTCGATGCCGGCCTGCGCGACGAGGGTGATCCAGGACCGGTGCTCGGCGTCGAGGCCGCGGAACCAGTGGTGTCTCACCTCCATCTCCGCCATCGCTGCGGTGGTCATGGCCGAGGTGGTCCCCGCGAGGCGCTTGGCGATGCCCGCCCGGGTCTTGGCCGACGGCAGCAGGGACTTGTTGATCCCTCGCGTGGACACGGCCATAGGCTGACTGTAGGTCAACCAGAACGGGGGCAGCGCGGACGTGAGTGATCTTGATATGCGGCCCCGCGAGCAGCGGGTCGGCGCCCCGGAGACCGGCGGGGCCGAGCAGCTGTTGATCACCGGACGCCGGGTGCCGCTGGGCAAGACGACCGAGGTGATGCGGGCCCTCCCGGACCGCCAGGTGCGGATGATCGGGGCCTGGTGCTTCCTGGACCACTACGGCCCCGAGGACCTGGGCGAGCGTCCTGGGATGCAGGTCTGGGCGCATCCGCACACCGGTCTGCAGACCGTGAGCTGGCTGTTGGAGGGTGCGGTCGAGCACCGGGACAGCCTGGGGTCGCAGGCGCTCGTCCGCCCCGGCGAGCTCAACCTGATGACCGCGGGTCGCGGCATTGTGCACAGCGAGATCTCCCAGCCCGACCGGCCGCCGCGGCTGCACGGCGTGCAGCTGTGGGTGGCCCTACCCGACGGCGTACGCGACCGGGCGCCCGACTTCACCGCGTACGCCGACCTGCCGGACCTGTTCGCCGCTGCCGACGGCGTACGCGGCACCGTGCTGCTGGGTGAGCTGAACGGAGTCCGGTCCCCGGCCGAGGTGCACACGCCGATCGGCGGCGCCGATCTCGTCCTCGAACCTGGCCGGACGGCGGTCCTGGGCCTGGACCCGGCCTGGGAGCACGGCGTCTTCGTGGTCGCGGGAGACGTGACCGTCGACGGCACCGTCGTGGCGCTGGACCAGCTGCTCTACCTCGGTCCGGGCCGGACCGGGCTCGCCGTGGCCAGCGCCACCGGTGCCCGGGCGCTGGTCCTCGGCGGCGAGCCGTTCGCCGAGGAGATCGTCATGTGGTGGAACTTCATCGGTCGCAGCCACGACGAGGTCGTCGGCTATCGGGAGGCCTGGGCGGCCCGAGCGCCGCGCTTCCCGCCGGTGGTCGACCGCGACGAGCGGGTGATGGAGGCGCCGCCGCTGCCGTCGGTGGCGCTCAAGCCCCGGCCGCACCGCGTCGAGCGGGCATGAACCCGGTCACCGCGCTCCGTGAGATCGGCTTCCTGCTGGAGCGGTCCCGCGCCGACACTTTCCGGGTCCGGGCCTACCGCGGCGCCGCCGACGTTCTCGAGCGGATGAGCGAGGACGAACGCGCCGAACACACCCGCGAGCGGACCTGGAACAAGGTGTCCGGCGTCGGACCGAAGACCGCGGTCGTGATCAGCCAGGCGGTGTCCGGCGAGGTGCCGGAGTACCTGCAGCGGCTCCGGGACGAGAAGGCGCCGCTGGTGCCCGGCGGCCTGGGTATGCGGGCGGCGGTCAAGGGGGACCTGCACACCCACTCGACCTGGTCCGACGGCGGCAGCCCGCTGGAGGAGATGATGGCCGTCGCCCGAGACCTGGGCCATGAGTACTGCGCCATCACCGACCACTCGCCGCGGCTCACGGTCGCCCGCGGGCTGAGCGCGGAGCGGCTGCGCGAGCAGATCGAGGTGGTCGAGGATCTCAGCTCGGCGATGGCGCCGTTCCGGTGCCTGCAGGGGATCGAGGTCGACATCCTCGAGGACGGCGGGCTCGACCAGACCGATGAGCTGCTCGGTCGGATGGACGTGGTGGTGTCCAGCGTGCACTCCAAGCTGCGCTCGGACTCCGAGACCATGACCCACCGGATGGTCCGCGGGATCGCCCACAAGCAGACCAACATCCTCGGTCACTGCACCGGCCGGCTGATCGAGGGGGAGCGCGGCACACGACCACCGTCGACCTTCGACGCCGAGGTGGTCTTCGAGGCCTGCCGGACGTTCGACGTCGCGGTGGAGATCAACTCCCGGCCCGAACGCCGCGACCCACCGGATGAGCTGCTGCAGCTGGCCATCGAGATGGGCTGCCTGTTCTCGATCGACACCGACGCGCACGCGCCCGGGCAGCTGGAGTTCCAGATCTACGGCTGCGAGCGGGCCGAGGACCTGGGCCTGGACCCGCAACGGGTGATCAACACCTGGCCGGTGGAACGGCTGCTGGAGTGGACCGGGGCGAAGAAGTAGACGTTTCGTCGCGGGCTGACATCGCCAGCACTGATACCACCGGCCCGACTGGTTTAGCCTGGGGCAACGCCGCCGCAGGACCAGGAGGGGACGATGACGGCCACTTCCGAGGACCGCCCGCCAGCCGGCAGCGAAGCGCGGGTCGTTCCCGTCTTCTTCCTCTCCGACAGCACCGGGATCAGCGCAGAGACAATGGGCAACGCGCTGCTGATCCAGTTCCCCGACCTGCACTTCGAGCGCCGGCTGATCCCGTTCATCTCCTCGGTGGAGGAGGCGCAGAAGGTGGTCGAGATCCTGGACGCCGCAGCGGCCGGGCCGGTCACGCCGCTGGCCTTCTCCACCACCGCGCTGACCGAGATCCGCACCGAGCTGCACAAGTCGGTCTGCCCGCTGATCGACTTCTTCGACCTGCATATGTCGCGGGTGGAGGCCATCCTCGGCGTCCCTGGGATGCGGGTCGCCGCCCGGTTGCACGGCATGGGTGACGTGCAGCGCTACAACCAGCGGATGCAGGCGGTCGAGTACGCGATCGAGCACGACGACGGCCAGAGCATGCGCGCGCTGGACAAGGCCGACGTGATCTTGCTCGGCCCGTCGCGCTGCGGCAAGACCCCGACCACGATGTATCTGGCCCTGCAGCACGGCGTCTTCGTGGCCAACTACCCGCTGGTCGAGGAGGACTTCGACTCCTCGGGCCTGCCCCGGCCGGTGGCCGGGCTGCGGGACCGCCTGTTCGGGCTGACCACCACCCCGAGCCGGCTCAGTGAGGTTCGGCAGCAGCGCCGACCCAACTCCCGCTACGCCTCCCCGGAGCAGTGCAGCTTCGAGCTCCGCGAGGCCGAGGCGCTCTACCGCGCCCACCGCATCCCCGTCGTCAACTCCGCCGCCCGCTCGGTGGAGGAGATGTCGACCGTGATCCTGCAGCAGCTCAGCCGCATTCATGAAGCAAGGGGGGCGACCCCCTTGGACCCCCGACAACCGCCTAGTAGGAGGCCCACATGAGCAACGTCGTCTGGTTCGCCGACCTCGGTCTGGCCGACCTCGAGCAGGTGGGCGGCAAGAACGCCTCGCTCGGCGAGATGATCGCGAACCTCTCCTCGGCGGGGGTGCGGGTGCCGAACGGCTTCGCCACCACCGCGGACGCCTACCGCCGCTTCCTCGCCGAGACCGGCCTGGCGAGGAGGATCCAGGCCGAGCTCGCCGGGCTGGACACCGACGACGTACGCCGGCTGGCCGAGGTCGGACAGCGAATCCGGGCTACGGTGCTGGAGCAGCCGTTCCCGGCGGATCTGGAGGCTGACATCCGGGCCGCGTACACCGCCCTGGCCGGGGACGACGCCGAGCTGTCCTTCGCCGTCCGCTCGTCGGCGACGGCTGAGGACCTGCCGGACGCGTCGTTCGCGGGTCAGCAGGAGACGTTTCTGAACGTCCGCGGCATCGACGCCGTGCTGCGGGCCGTCCGCGAGGTGTTCGCCTCGCTCTACAACGACCGGGCGATCGCCTATCGGGTGCACCACGCCTTCGCCCACGAGACGGTGGCGTTGTCGGCCGGCGTGCAGCGGATGGTTCGCTCCGACGTCGGCGCGTCCGGCGTCATGTTCACCATGGACACCGAGTCCGGCTTCGACGACGCCGTGTTCATCACCTCGGCGTACGGGCTGGGGGAGGGTGTGGTGCAGGGCGCGGTCAACCCGGACGAGTTCTACGTCTACAAGCCTGCGCTGCGGGCGGGCCGCCCGGCGATCCTCAAGCGTGGGGTCGGGGCCAAGGCGACCAAGATGGTCTACACGCAGCGAGCCGAGGTGGGCCGGACGACTGAGTTCGTCCCGGTGGCGCCGGAGCAGCAGCGCCGGCTCAGCCTGACCGACCCCCAGGTGGAGGCGCTGGCCCGGCACGCCCTGACCATCGAGGCCCACTACGGGCGGCCGATGGACATCGAGTGGGGCCTGGACGGCCGGGACGGCGAGCTCTACATCCTGCAGGCCCGGCCGGAGACGGTGAAGTCGCGCCAGTCCGCCGGAACGACCTCCCGCTTCCGGCTGGCCGAGCGGGGCGAGGTGGTCGTAGAGGGCCGGGCCATCGGGCAGAAGATCGGGGCCGGCGAGGTCCGGATCCTTCGCTCGCCGGAGGAGATGGCGGCGTTCCGGCCCGGTGAGGTGCTGGTCGCCGACATGACCGACCCGGACTGGGAGCCGATCATGAAGCGAGCCGCGGCGATCGTGACCAACCGGGGCGGTCGGACCTGTCACGCGGCGATCATCGCCCGCGAGCTCGGCATCCCGGCGGTGGTCGGCACCGGACAGGCCACCCGGACGCTGGCCGACGGCCAGCCGGTCACCGTGTCCTGCGCCGAGGGGGACACCGGCTACGTGTACGCGGGACAGCTGGACTTCACGGTGACCGAGACCGAGCTGGCGACGATGCCGGACATCCCGGTCAAGATCATGATGAACGTCGGCACCCCGGACCAGGCCTTCGCCTTCTCCCGGCTACCCAACGCCGGGATCGGGCTGGCCCGGCTGGAGTTCATCATCAACCGGCAGATCGGCATCCACCCCAAGGCGCTGCTGGAGCTCGACACGCTGGACGGGCGGCTGCGCGAGCAGATCACCGAGACCGTCGCGGCGTACCCCAGCCCGCGGGAGTTCTTCGTGACCCGGGTCGCCGAGGGTGTGTCGATGCTGGCGGCGGCGTTCGCGCCGCACCCGGTGATCGTGCGGATGAGCGACTTCAAGTCCAACGAGTACGCCAACCTGGTCGGCGGCGAGCGCTACGAGCCGCACGAGGAGAACCCGATGATCGGCTACCGGGGTGCGTCCCGCTACCTGTCGCCGGCCTTCGCGGACTGCTTCGCCATGGAGTGCGAGGCGCTGCGCTACGTGCGCGACGACATGGGTCTGACCAACGTGCGGATCATGATCCCGTTCGTCCGCACGCTGGCCGAGGCCGAAGGCGTCATCGCGCTGCTGGCCGAGCACGGGCTGCGGCGCGGCGAGAACGACCTGCAGGTGGTGATGATGTGCGAGCTGCCGTCGAACGCGGTCATCGCCGACCAGTTCCTCGACCACTTCGACGGCTTCTCCATCGGCTCCAACGACATGACCCAGCTCACCCTCGGCCTGGACCGGGACTCCGGCCTGGTCGCCGCCGGCTTCGACGAGCGCGACCCCGCGGTGAAGTTCATGATCAGTGCCGCGATCCGGGCCTGCAAGGCCCGCGGCAAGTACGTCGGCATCTGTGGGCAGGGTCCCAGCGACCACCCGGACCTGGCCAGGTGGCTGCTGGATGAGGGCATCGAGTCGATGTCGCTGAACCCCGACACCGTGGTCGACACCTGGCTGGCCCTCGCCCGCTGACCCGCCCGCCCTCTTGCCCGGCGCTTTCTCGAAACTGCCAGCTTCCCGGTCCGGAACTGGCAATCTGTCGGCAGTTCTCCGAAGAAGGAGGGGCAGGCACCCGTCCCGCCGAGGCCGGGCACCGCGGGGCCGCCAAGTAGGGTCAGGCGCGTGGACGACGTGAGCCTGGCGGCCGAGCTGGCCCGGGAGGCGGGAGAGCTGGCGGCGTCCATGCTGGCGGATGGGCTGAAGACCGAGTACAAGAGCTCGGTGTCCGACGTGGTGTCGGCCGCCGACCACGCCGCCGAGGAGCTGATCACCGCCCGGCTGGCCGAGCACCGGGCTGACGACGCGTTGGTCGGTGAGGAGGGGGCTCGCCGCTCCGGCGGCGCTCGGACCTGGTACGTCGACCCGGTCGACGGGACATACAACTTTCTCTCCGGCCTGCCGTACTGGTGCTCGGCGATCGGGCTGGCCGACGAGGACGGGCCGCTGGTCGGCGCTGTCTACTTCCCGCCGCGCGACGAGCTCTGGGTCGGCGGCCGCGAGGCGCCGACCACGCTCAACGGCGAACCGGTGACCGAGCTGGTCGACCGCCCACTGGCCGACGTCTCGGTCGCCACCCACTTCCACCCCCGTCACCTGGGCGAGCGGGACCGGGTGTCCTCCTGGCGGGCGGTCACCTCGGGCGCGGCGACCGTACGCATGCTGGGTTCGGCTTCGGTCGACCTGGCCGGCGTGGCCAACGGCCGGCTCGGCCTCTTCCTGCAGGCCAACCTCAACCCGTGGGACTGGGTGCCCGGAGCCGCGCTGGTGATCGGAGCCGGCGGGGTGGCCGAGGAGCTCCCGATCGGCGACATGCGGTGGCAGATCGCCGGCAACCGCCAGTCGGTCGCCGACGCAGCCGCCGCCCTCCGCCGCTAGGCTCCAGCTCCTTCTTGGGCCACCCCGGCCACCGCGGTCGGGTCACCGAGCTGGTAGCGGTCGAAGGCCTCGCGGGCCGCGTTGCCGTCGTACGCGCCGTCCCGGGCCAGGCTCTGCAGCGTGGCCACCACGATCGACTCGGCGTCGACCAGGAAGTGGCGCCGCGCGGCCGCCCGGGTGTCGGCGAGGCCGAACCCGTCGGCCCCCAGCGAGTACCAGGGCTGCTGCACCCACGGCGCGATCTGGTCCTGCACCGCCCGCATGTAGTCGCTGACCGCAACCACCGGCCCCTGGGCGTCGTGCAGCGCTTGGTTGACGTAGGGCCAGCGGCGATCCTCACCCGGGTGGGTCAGGTTCCATTTCTCGATCTCGACCGCCTCCCGGCGCAGCTCGTTCCACGAGGTCACCGACCAGACGTCGGCCGCCACGCCCCACTCGTCGGCCAGCATCCGCTGCGCCTTCACCGCGGCCGTCATCGCCACGCCGGAGGCCAGCAGCTGGGCCCGCGGCTTGTCGCCGTCCAGGCTGGAGTATGCGTATCGGTACATGCCCTTCAGCAGACCTTCGACGTCCAGGTGGTCCGGTGCGCCCGGTTGGAGGACCGGCTCGTTGTAGACCGTCAGGTAGTAGATCAGGTTCTCGCCGTCGGGGTGGTCGGGGTCCTCGTGGCCGTACATCCGGCGCAGGCCGTCCTTGACGATGTGCCCGATCTCGAACGCGAACGCCGGGTCGTAGTGCACCACCGCCGGGTTGCTGCTGGCCAGCAGCGGGGAGTGCCCGTCGGCGTGCTGCAGCCCTTCGCCGGTCAGCGTGGTCCGGCCGGCGGTCGCCCCGATCAGGAAGCCGCGGGCCAGCTGGTCGGCCATGGCCCAGATCGAGTCGCCGGTCCGCTGGAAGCCGAACATCGAGTAGAAGATGTAGACCGGGATCATCGGCTCGCCGTGCATCGCGTACGCCGAGCCGGCCGCAATCGTGGATCCCATCGCGCCGGCCTCGGAGATACCCTCGTGCAGCAGCTGGCCCTTCTCCGACTCCTTGTAGGACAGCAGCAGCTTGCGGTCGACCGACTCGTAGGTCTGCCCGTGCGGGTTGTAGATCTTGGCCGTCGGGAACATCGAGTCCATACCGAAGGTGCGGAACTCGTCGGGCGCGATCGGCACCAGCCGGTGCCCGATCTCCTTGTCCCGCATCAGGTCGCGAAGCAGCCGGACGAAGGCCTGGGTGGTCGCCACCTTCGTCTTCTCGCCCGCCGGCTCCATCAGCGGCGCGTACACCTCGTCGCCCGGCAGCTTGATGATCGTCGGCTTGACCCGCCGCTCGGGCACGTAGCCGCCGAGGGCCTGACGCCGCTCCTGCAGGTACTGGATCTCCTCGTTGTCCTGACCCGGGTGGTAGTAGGGCGGGTTGTACGCGTCCTCGAGCTGGCTGTCGGGGATCTCCAGGAAGAGCCGGTCGCGGAACGCCTTGAGGTCGGCGGTGTTCAGCTTCTTCATCTGGTGGGTGGCGTTCTTGCCCTCCAGCGCGTCGATGGTCCAGCCCTTGACAGTTTGGGCCAGGATCACCGTGGGCTGGCCGACGTGCTCGCTCGCCGCCTTGAATGCCGCGTACACCTTGCGGTAGTCGTGACCGCCGCGGGAGAGGACCTTGATTTCCTCGTCGCTCATGTTGGCGACCATCTTCTGCAGCCGCGGGTCGGCGAAGAAGTTGTTCCGGATATAGGCGCCGTCCTCCACCAGGTAGGTCTGGAACTGCCCGTCCGGGGTGGTGTTCATCCTGTTGATCAGTGCGCCGGACTTGTCGGCCGCCAGCAGCGGGTCCCAGTCCCGGCCCCACAACACCTTGATCACGCGCCAGCCCGCGCCCAGGAAGATCGACTCCAGCTCCTGGACGATCTTGCCGTTGCCGCGTACCGGGCCGTCCAGCTGCTGCAGGTTGCAGTTGATCACCCAGGTGAGGTTGTCGAGCTCCTCCCGGGCCGGCAGGCCGATAGCGCCGAGGGACTCCGGCTCACCCATCTCGCCGTCACCCAAGAATGCCCAGACGCGCTGTTGCGAGGTGTCCTTGATGCCCCGGTTCTGCAGGTAGCGGTTGAACCGGGCCTGGTAGATCGAGTTGATCCCGGTCAGCCCCATCGAAACAGTCGGGAACTCCCAGAAGGTGGGCATCAACCGGGGGTGGGGGTAGGACGACAGCCCGTTGCCGGGGCCGCGGGACACCTCCTGGCGGAACCCGTCGAGGTGGTCGCTGGTCAGCCGGCCCTCGAGGTAGGCGCGGGCGTAGATGCCCGGCGAGGCGTGACCCTGGATGAAGACGTGGTCGCCACCGCCCGGGTGGTCCTTGCCACGGAAGAAGTGGTTGAAGCCGACCTCGTACAGGCTGGCCGCGCTCTGGTAGGTCGCGATGTGCCCGCCGACCTCGAGGCCCTTGCGGTTGGCCTTGCTGACCATGATCGCCGCGTTCCACCGGATGTAGGCGCGGATGCGCCGCTCGATGTGCTCGTCGCCCGGGAACCACGGCTCGGACTCCGGCGGGATGGTGTTGATGTAGTCACTGCTGCGCAGCGCGGGCAGGCCGACCTGGCGCTCGCGGGCCCGGGCCAGCAGCTGCAGCATGATGAACCGCGCCCGGTTCTTGCCCTTGTCGTCCAGCAGACCGTCCAGGGACTCCAGCCAGTCGCCGGTCTCCTCGGGGTCGATGTCGGGGATCTGACTGGACAGGCCTTCGGCAGTGATGGCTGGACGGGGTCCCGGCGTAGCCATGCAACACCTCCTCGTATCTCGGCCAGCGGGGATGTGCCGGCGTGCAGGGGTCGCGCGTTCGTGCCTCTCCATCCTGTCACTTGTGCAAACGGCGCGGCAGTAGTGGATGGGCGCTCGGCGTCCCGCGTTGGTACGTCGAGGGCGGCGAAGATTGTTCCGCGAACGACCGATGGGGTTACGCGGACCGGTGACCTCTGGCAGGCTTGCCCCCAAGCGGGTTGGTCAGAGACAAAATACGGCCAGCATTGGCCGCGAAGAGTGCGGAGTTGTAGTTGAGTTCGACAGTAGGTGCGGGGGAGCCGCGGAGCCTCGCGCAGAAGCTGGGACTGTCGCCCGGCCTTGTGGTGCAGGAGCTGGGCTGGGACAACGACGCGGACGACGACGTGCGGCTGATGATCGAGGACGCGATCGACGGCGAGATGGTCGAGGACGCGGTCGAGGCCGTCGACGCGGTGCTGCTGTGGTGGCGGGACGAGGACGGCGACCTGGCCGACGGGCTGATGGAGGCGCTGACCGACCTCACCGACACCGGCTACATCTGGCTGATGACCCCCAAGGTCGGGCGGGGTGGCTACATCGACGCCGCGGACATCGCCGAGGCGGCGGTCGCGGCCGGCCTCGCCCTGACCACCAGCCCGACCGTCTCGACCAACTGGTCGGCCACCAAGCTGGTCCGCCCCCGGGGCACCCGCCGGTGATCGGAGTCGGAAACCCGGCTCCGGACTTCACCGCTCGCAACCAGCACGGGGAGTCCATCGCACTGGCCGCGCTGCGGGGAGGGCCGGTGGTGATCGTGTTCTACCCGTGGGCGTTCTCGCGCATCTGCCGTGGCGAGCTCACCGCGCTGCGGGACGACCAGGCCCGGTTCCGGTCGGCCGGGGCTCGGGTGCTGGCGGTGTCCTGCGACTCGATGTTCACGCTCCGCGCGTACGCCGACGCCGAAGGGATCGACTTCGACCTGCTCACCGACCATTGGCCGCACGGAGCGATCGCCCGCGCATACGGGGTGTTCGACGTCGAGGCGGGCTGTGCCCTACGGGGCACGTTCGTGCTGGACGCCGCGGGGGTGGTCATGTGGCGCGCGGTCAACGGGATCGGGGAGCCGCGGGACCTGGCCGACGTGCTCGGAAGGCTCGCTGCTTAGGACGTACCTCCCAAACCCTGGTCGGCTGCGCGACGACCGGAAAGCGCCGGGCAGCGTTGGACTCGTCGTCCGTAGAACACCGCTAAGGTCTCCTCTCCGCCTTGCCCATCCCTCCCCGGACCGCCGCTCGCCGTCGACCAGGGTTCAGGAGGCACGCCCTAGTCTGGGCGACATGCCCCTGACCGGAGAGTACGAACCAAGCCGCATGAAGTGGGTCCGCGACCAGGTGGAGCGCTACGAGGCGACCGGCGGTCGCGAGGCCAACACGCTGCGCGACACCGGGCTGCCGGTCGCGATCTTCACCATGCGCGGCGCCAAGAGCGGCAAGGTCCGCAAGATCGCCCTGATGCGGGTGGAGCACGACGGGGCGTACGCCATGGTGGCCTCGGACGGCGGGGCGCGGGACCATCCCGGCTGGTACCACAACGTCAAAGCCCATCCGGACGAGCTGATGGTGCAGGACGGCCCGGAGCCGTTCGACGCCGTCGCCCGCGAGCTGGAGGGCGAGGAGCGCCAGGAGTGGTGGGACCGGGCCGTCGCGGCCTACCCGCCGTACGCGGAGTACCAGCGCCGGACCGAGCGGCTGATCCCGGTGCTCCTGGCTGAACGCCGCTGAGGCGATACGACATCTGACCCATCCCGCTCCCGTGCGGAGATGGGTCATCGGCCCGACGCGACGGAGGCCCTGCGCGACCTAGCGTCCTGACATGGCCTTCGGCAGCATGGCGATCCTCGCAGGAACGGTGTCCTCCGTCCTCTTCGCGGCGAGCACCCTGCCGATGCTCATCAAGGCCGCGCGGACCCGGGACCTCACCTCCTACAGCCGCGGGAACCTGGTGCTGGCCAACGTGGGCAACCTCGTGCACACCCTGTACGTCGCCCAGCTTCCCGCGGGCCCGATCTGGGCTCTGCACTCCTTCTACGTCGTGACCTCTGCGCTGATGCTCGCGTGGCACCTGCTCTATGCCCGCACCTCGCCGCGGTCGGACGGCATCCCTGCTACCTCCCGGAGCACACCATGACCGTGTCTGAAGCCAGGGGGACGACCCCCTGGAACCCCCGGCAAGACCGGACGGAGCACATCGAGACCGCCATCATCGGCGCCGGCCAGGCCGGCCTGGCCACGGCGTACCACCTCCAGCGACGTGGGCGATCGTGCCTGGTCCTCGACGCGAACCAGCGGGTCGGGGACAACTGGCGGGCGCAGTGGGACACGCTGCGCCTGTACTCCCCGGCCGGCTACGACGGCCTGCCGGGCCTGCCGTTTCCCGGACCGCGCTGGTCCTACCCGAGGAAGGACGAGGTCGCCGACTATCTGGCCCGCTATGCCGATCACTTCGGGCTGCCGGTTCGGACGGGCGTGCGGGTCGACCGGCTGGAGGCCACGCCCGGCGGCTACGCCCTGCGGATCGGTGCCGACACCGTGCTGGCCGAGAACGCGGTGGTGGCGACCGGGACCTTCGGTCGGACACCGAACATCCCCGACTTTGCGCTGGAGCTGGACCCGTCGATCCGCCAGCTGCACTCGAGCGAGTACCGTCGGCCGACCCAGCTGCGCTCGGGCCGGGTGCTGGTCGTCGGGGCGTCCCACTCCGGTACCGACATCGCGTACGAACTGGCGGCGACGCACCCGACGGTGCTGGCCGGCCGAGACCCTGGGCAGCTGCCGGTTCGGCTGGACCACTGGAGTGCTCGAATCTTCTGGCCCACCTTCCTGTTCCTCGGCACCCACCTGCTCACTCGGCGGACGCCGATGGGCCGCAAGAAGATGGCTGAGGTCCGGTTCCACGGTGGGCCGATGATCCGGGTGAAGCGCGGGGATCTGCAGGCCCGCGGGGTGGATCGGGTGCTGAGCCGGGTGACCGGGGTTCGCAACGGGCGGCCCGTCCTGGAGGATCGCGAGCTCGACGTCACCACCGTGATCTGGTGCACCGGCTTCCGCCAGGTGTTCGACTGGATCGACCTGCCGATCCTGGGCGCGGACGGCTGGCCGCGGGAGATGCGAGGGGTCGTCGCGGAGGCGCCGGGCCTGTTCTTCTGCGGGCTCTCGTTCCAGTACGCGTTCAGCTCGATGGTGCTACCCGGGGTGGGTCGGGACGCGGACTACGTCGCTCGACTGATCAGCCGGCGTTCCAGCCGGTCACCGGCCCTTTCCGGGTGAGCCGCCGGGCGTACGCTGAGCCAAAGGGAGGGTGCCCAGGTGAGCGCGAGCGAAGCGGGTGGCTCGACACCGGGCCCAGACCTCGCGCAGGGCCGCGAGGCCTTCGCTCGGCGCGACTGGTCGACGGCGTTCCAGCGGCTCGAGGCCGCCAGCGAGCTCAGCCCCGAGGACACCATGACGCTCGCGACCTCGGCGTTCCTGGCCGGCAACGCCGACTCCGCCGTTCGGGCCTGGCAACACGGCTACCAGCAGCTCGTGCAAGCCGGCGACAGGCTCGGCGCCGTGCGTTGCGCCTTCTGGATCGGCCTCGTGCTCGGCCTCCGCGGCGAGCAGACGGTGGCCGGCGGCTGGGCGGCCCGGGCGCAGCGGCTTCTCGACGCCGAACCCGAGGACATCGTCGAACGTGGCTACCTGCTCATCCACGAGTTCTACGCCCATCTGGGGCGCGGGGACCTGGCTCGCGCCGAGGGAACCGGGGCCGACGTCGTGCGGATCGGCCGACGGTTCGGCGATCCTGATCTGGTGGCCCACGGTCTGGTCAGCATGGGCCGGGTCGCCATCTACCGGGGCAGGGTACGGGAGGGTCTCGCCCTGCTGGACGAAGCCATGGTGGGGATCTCAGCGGGAGAGGTCTCGCCGGTGTTCTCCGGTCTGGTCTACTGCGCGGTGATCGAGGGCTGCCAGGAGCTCGCTGACTTCTCGCGTGTGTCGTCCTGGACAGTTGCCCTGACTCGGTGGTGCGAGGCACAACCCGGCCTGGTTCCCTTCACCGGGCAGTGCTCGCTGCATCGCGCTCAGGTCCTCCGCCTACGCGGGGCCTTCGACGATGCCCTGGACGAGTTCAGCCAGGCCCAGCACCGCTTGGAGACCGGGTTTCGACAGTCCGGCGCGGCGGCCGCTGCGCTGGTCGAGCGTGGTGACCTGCTCCGCATCCGCGGTCGGTTGGCCGACGCCGAGACGGCCTACCAGCACGTTGTCGAGCTTGGCTTCGATCCGCAACCTGGGCTGGCGATGTGCTGGCTCGCCCACGGCCGGACGGCAGCAGCGGTCACGACGATCCAGCGACTGCTGACGGAGACACACGGACCGGTTGGGAGGTCTCGGCTGCTCCCCTCGGCGGTCGAGGTGCTGCTGGCGGCCGGGAAGCTCGACGACGCGCGCCAATGCGCCCAAGAGCTGACCGACATCGGGTCGGCGTTCGGCATTCCGGCGCCCCAGGCGGCGGCCGCGTACGCGACCGCCACGGTCGCTCTTTCGGCGGGTGAGCTGCCCCGAGCTCTTGACGCCGCCCGCACCGCAGGCCAGCTGTGGAGCGGGATCGAGGCGCCCTACGAGGCCGCTCGGGCCCGCATCGTGCTCGCGCGGGCATTGCGCGCGGTCGGCGATGAGGACTCGGCCCGGGCCGAGCTGGCGACCGCTCGGCGGGTCCTGGTCGAGCTCGGCGCGGCCCCGGACGTCCGCAACGTCGACCAGCTGACCACCCCGCAGCACCCCGCCGGACTCAGCGAGCGCGAGCTGCAGGTGCTGCGCCTGGTGGCCGAGGGACGTAGCAACCCCGACATCGCCCGCGTTCTGGTGCTCAGCCACAAGACCGTGGCTCGGCACTTGAGCAACATCTTCATCAAGCTCGACGTGTCGTCCCGGACCGCAGCGGCCGCCTACGCGCACGAGCACGGGCTGACCTGATCACGCTCCGCACCGCGCCCCGGTCCAGGTAACGCGGAACCGACGCGGCATAGCTGATGAAGTCGGCGCCGAACCGGTCGGCCAGCTGCCCTTCCTCGCGCCGAATCTCGCGGTGGACCAGCACCACCGCCACCGGCCACGTGATGGACGTTCCCGGCGATCGCGCGGCCAGGGCGATGCCGAGATGGAGCACCGACCAGCCGACGTACATCGGGTTCCGGCTCCATGCGTACGGACCACTCCGGACCAGCGCCGTCGGGCGATCGAGCCCATCCGAACCGCGGCTCCGCACCGCCTCCGCGTTGACCAGGACACCTATGGCGGCCAGCACGAGCCCCATCGACCTGGTCCAACGCGGCCACCGGCAAAGGATCAGCCGGTCGAGGGCCAGTCCCACCAGGAGACCGGCAACATGCTGCTCGGGCAGCGGCAGCCGGCTCCAGAGATGGGACATGCCCGCTACTCGGTGGAGCTCTCCGCGACCGCATCCGGCACGGGGGCATCGAGAAAGGTCAGCACGACGTCGCGGGCCAGGTCCGTCCGGGCCAGCCCGAAGAAATGGGTAGTACCGGGGAACACGGCGAGCTGCGAGGCGGGCACGCCGACGAAGTCGCCGTTGACGTCGCCACCACGTAGCTGCAGGAACTTCACGGCGTGCTCGAGCCGGACGGCGTCGCAGTCGCCCAGCGTGATCAGAGTCGGCGCGGCGATGCCACGGATGTCGTCTTCGGACCAGCCGGCGAAGCCCTCGTCGTAGGCGCCCAGCTTGTCCAGCAGCCCCTGCAGCTGGTCCGGGTGCGGTGACTTGGCCCGGTACTCCTCCTCCATCGGGGTGCCCGCGATCATGTCGACCGTCATCTCGCCCACCGCCCCGGCGTTCTCGGGGCGGTCGCCGTCGGGGTGGAACGACGCCGAGGAGACGATCAGCTTCCGGACCAGCTCGGGATGCCGAATGGCCAGGTGCAGGGCCACGGCGCCGCCGACGCTGAACCCGAACACGTCGACCTGCGGCACCTCCAGGTGCCGCAGGAGACCGATCACGTCCGACGCCAGGTCGGCCGAGGTCAGCGGCCGGTCGAGGTCGTTGGTGCGGCCATGGCCCTGGAAGTCGGTGGCGATGACCTGCCGGGTGGCCGCGAGGCTCGGGAGCAGCGCGCCGAACTGCAGGTCGATGTTGAACAGCCCACCATGGAGCAGCAGCAACGGCGTGCCGCCGGAGCCGTGCATCTCGTAGTACATCTGCAGGCCGTTGACGGAGGCATAACCGGTCTGGGGTGGCGTGATGGTTTCGGTCACCACCCCTTTCTATCGGCACGGTGGGAGTAAGGGGCTCGAACCCCCCGGCCACGCTCCGAGCGTGGCCACCCGACCCGGTCCCGGCCACAGCGTTGGCCGTCATCGCCATCATGGATGAGGCGATGATCGCGCTCAAGGCAGCCGAACTGTAGGCAGTTCCTTCGGAGTATCAATGAAGCCTCCG
>DASQUF010000363.1:0-7944 GCA_035641435.1 Propionibacteriaceae bacterium
GACGAGGCTGTGGTGCTCCGCACCCACAAGCTCGGCGAGGCGGACCGGATCATCACCATGCTGTCCCGGGAGCGCGGCAAGCTCCGCGCGGTGGCCAAGGGCGTACGCCGGACCACCTCCAAGTTCGGCGCCCGGCTCGAGCCCTTCTCCCACATCGACCTGCAGTTCGCGGTCGGGCGGTCGCTCGACGTGGTCACCCAGGTCGAGTCGCTGCACGCCTTCGGTGAGCCGCTGACCGACGACTACCCGGCGTACACCGCCGGCCAGGTGATGCTGGAGACCGCCGACCGGCTGGTGGTGGAGGAGAACGAGCCCGCCGTGCAGCAGTACCTGCTGCTGGTCGGCGCCCTCGGGGTGCTGGACCGCGGGACCAACGACGGGCCCCGCCCAGCGACCATGATCTTGGACGCCTACCTGCTGCGGGCGCTGGCCGTGGCCGGGTACGCCCCATCCTTCGCCGACTGCGCGCGCTGTGGTCTGGTGGGCCCGCACTCGGCCTTCTCCCCCGCCGCCGGTGGCGTGGTCTGCGAGCGCTGCCGACCCGGCGGGTCGGCGCGACCGGCTCCGGAGACGCTGCACCTGCTCGGCGCCCTGCTCGAGGGCCGCTGGACCGACACCCGGGACGTGCCGCGTACGGTCGCCCAGGAGGCCAGCGGCATCACCGCCGCCTTCGTCGCCTGGCACCTGGACCGGAGCCTGCGCTCCCTGGCCCATGTCGAGCGTTGACCCGCGCTGGGGGCCACCTCAGGGCGAGCCGGTCTCCGCGACCGGGCCACTGCCCCCGCACAGGCCGCACCGGGTGGCGTACGTCTTCGCCGTCGTGATGCCGCTGGTACTGCTGGCCGTCGTGGCCGCGCCACTCGCGGTGGCCTGGGCCTGGCGCTCGACGACGGGTTCGGCCGCCCCCGATCCCGCGGCTCCCAACCTGACCGAAGGTGAGCCCGGGCTCGGCGACCCGTACTTCCCCGAGGCCGGGAACAGTGGCTACGACGTGGCCAAGTACCAGATCTCGGTCAGCTGGGACCCGGCCAAGACGACGCTGAGCGGGACCACGGTGGTCAGCGCCCGGGCCAGCCAGGGACTGGAGAGCTTCTTCTTGGACTTCGGCCTGCCGGTCAGCGAGGTTCTGGTGGACGGTCGGGCGGCGACCTTCGACCAGCAGAGTGGCATGCAGCTACAGGTCGAGCCGGCGACCGAGATCGCCGCCGGCGCGGAGTTTGCGGTGAGAGTGACCTATGCCGGCAACCCCAGCGACCTGAACGGGGAGACCTCGCCCTGGCACACCACCAACGCGGAGTGGGGAGCGATCGGCGAGCCGGAGAGCTCGGCGTGGTGGTACCCCGCCAACGACCACCCTTCCGACCCGGCGCTGATGGACGTCTCGATCCGGGTGCCGGCCGGGATGGAGGCGCTCAGCGTGGGTCGGCTGGAGTCGGCCGACAGCGCGGCCGAGAAGGACTTCGACACCTGGCACTGGATCTCGCGGCAGCCGATGGCCACCTACCTCAACTTTGTCTGCATCGGCCAGTTCGAGGTCCGGCAAGGCATCCAGGGCGGGCTCCCGTACGTCTACGCGGTCTCGGAGCAGCTCAAGCCCGCGAACCGCAAGCGGGCCTTCGACGTGCTGCTGACCTCGACTGAGCGGGTGCGCACGATGGAGCAGATGTTCGGACCCTACCCGTTCAGCGAGATCGGTGGCGTGGTGCCCGCTCACGACCTGCCGTTCGGCGCGCTGGAGAACCAGACCCGGCCGGTCTACAACCCCAGCGCGATCCTCGCCAAGGACTACGCTCCGGAGCTGCTGAACCACGAGCTGGCCCACATGTGGTTCGGCAACAACGTCACGGTCCGGGAGTGGAATGACATCTTCACCAACGAGGCGTACGCGTCCTGGGCGCAGTGGGCCTACGACGAGCGGACCGGCAACGGCAAGGCCAACGACAAGCTCAACGAGACCTACAACCAGTACGCTGGCGAGGCTGGCTTCTGGCAGATCACCATGATCGACCCGACCAAGCCGCACCTGTTCGACGCCGTCTACGTCCGCGGCCCGATGGCGATGCAGGCGGTGCGCAACGTGATGGGTGACGAAGCGTTCTTTCGGTTCACCCGGGAGTGGGCGCAAGCGCCGGGCAGCCGCAGCCTCGAACACTGGATGGACGCGGCCCAGGCGGCGAGCCCGGTCGACCTCAACCCGGTGTTCCAGGCCTGGATCTACTCCCCCACCGCCCCGGCGAAGACGGTCGAGAACGGCTTCCGCTAGGGCCGGAGACGAGCTGAGTAGGCGCTCGAGCGCGGGCTTCCGCGGAGCGTGGATGGGTCTGGCGGGAGCCCGAGCCGGCGAGGGCGGATGGTTGCATCGCGGGGGTCCGCGCCCGACCGCCTACTCAGCGAGGAGCGCGGTTCACGGCGGAGGTGACGGCCTGGAGCGAGGCGACGACGATGTTCGCGTCCATACCCACGCCCCACACCACGACAGCGTCCTCGCCGTCGCCCACCTCACACTCCACGTACGCCGCCGCCAGCGCGTCGCCACCGGCCGACAGAGCGTGCTCGGCGTAGTCCAGTACCCGCACGGAGTAGCCGAGGCTGGAGATGGCGTCGACGTAGGCCGACACCGGGCCGTTGCCCTCGCCGGTGATCGTCCGGGCCTGGCCGCGGCTGACCACCCGCGCGGTCAGCGTGTCGTGACCGCCCGCCATGGTCGAGGAGTCCACGCTGGCCAGCTCCAGCGGCTCGCGATCCTGTAGATAGCTGAGCTGGAAGATCCGCCAGAGCTCAGCCGGGCTGACCTCGCCGCCGTCGGTGTCGGTGTGCCCCTGCACCACCCGGGAGAACTCGATCTGCAGCCGCCGCGGCAGGTCCAGGTTGTGCTCGGACTTCATGATGTAGGCGACGCCGCCCTTGCCGGACTGGCTGTTGACCCGGATCACGGCCTCGTAGGTCCGGCCCACGTCGTAGGGGTCGATCGGCAGGTAGGGCGCTTCCCAGGCGATCTCGCGGACGCTGATGCCCTGGGCCGCGGCCTGGCGCTCCAGGTCCTCCAGCCCCTTCTTGATGGCGTCCTGGTGGGAGCCCGAGAAGGCGGTGTAGACCAGGTCGCCCGCGTAGGGGTGGCGCGGGTGGACCGGCAGGTTGGTGCAGTACTCCACGGTGCGACGGATCTCGTCGATCCGGGAGAAGTCGATCTTCGGGTCGATGCCCTGGGAGAACAGGTTCATGCCCAGGGTGACCAGGTCCACGTTGCCGGTCCGCTCACCGTGGCCGAACAGGCAGCCCTCGACCCGGTCCGCGCCGGCCATCAGGGCCAGCTCGGTGGCCGCGGTCGCGGTGCCGCGGTCGTTGTGCGGGTGCAACGAGATGGCGACATAGTCCCGGTTGCGGACGTGCCGGGAGAACCACTCGATCTGGTCGGCGTACACGTTCGGCGTAGCCATTTCGACGGTGGCCGGCAGGTTGAGGATGATCTCCCGGCCGGGGCCGGGCTGCCAGACGTCCATCACCGCGTTGCAGACCTCGACGGAGAACTCCAGCTCGGTGCCGGTGAAGATCTCCGGCGAGTACTGGTAGCCGAACTCGACCCCGCCCAGGTGCTGCTCGGCGTACTTCATCACCAGCTCGGTGCCACGGGCGGCCAAGGCGATGCACTCCGCCCGGTCGACCTTGAAGACCACCCGGCGAAACAGCGGGGCGGTCGCGTTGTACATGTGGATGGTCGCTGTCTTGGCCCCGACCAGCGACTCGGCGGTGCGCTCGATCAGGTCCTCGCGGGCCTGCGTCAGCACCGAGACGGTCACGTCGTCGGGGATCCGGTTGCCCTCGATGAGCTGCCGGACGAAGTCGAAGTCGGTCTGGCTGGCCGAGGGGAAGCCGATCTCGATCTCCTTGTAGCCCATGGCCACCAGCAGGTCGAACATCTTGTGCTTACGAGCCGGAGTCATCGGGTCGATCAGGGCCTGGTTACCGTCGCGGAGATCGGTGGACAGCCAGCGCGGCGCGGCGGTGATGCGCTTGGCCGGCCAGGTGCGGTCCGGCAGGTCGATCGGCGGGAACGCCCGGTAGCGGCTGAAGGGCATCGGGCTGGGTTGCTGGATCGGTACCGACTGGGGACGGATACCGGCGGCAGAAATGGTGGTCATCGAAAGGGTCCTCGCTGGTCAGGGTGGGGGGTCGTACGCGCACCGAACTCCGCAGCGAGGAGGCGACCCGGTTAGCGGGCCTCGCTGCGGCAACCGAGGAGGAGGCGACGGTCAGCCACGGGCTCACCATAACCCAGATCGCGGAGCCGCGAAAACCGATGGCGGGCCGGGGCCGGGTGCGGCACCCTGAGGGGGTGCCTCTGCTGCCCGTCTCGCCCGACGATCCCGCCTCGGTCGCGGCGCTCGTCGCCATCCACAACGCGGCGCAGCGGGCCGACGACCCCGACGGGTTCGACTGGCTGCCTGCGACGGCGGCCGACGAGCTGCGGTACGGCTGGGACCTGCAGCCGGAGGAGCACTTCCTCTACCGGCCCGACGGCGGTGACCAGCCGGTGGCCGCACTCGCGGTCGACATGCCCAAGCGGGACAACCTGCACCTGGTCTGGCTGCAGCTCCTGGTTCATCCCGACCACCGCCGGCGGGGTCACGGTACCGCCGTCATGGCCGAGGCGCTGCGGATGGTGGAGCAGGCGGGGCGCCACACCGTGTGGGTGGGGACGGTCGAGGACGACCTCGGCGCCCGAAAGTTCGCCGAGCGCTTCGGCTTCGGCTACGCCAGCCACGACGCGCGGCGACGACAGTGGTTGGCCGAGGTCGACCAGGACACCGTCACCCGGCTGCACGCCGAGGCCGAGGCGGCCGCCACAGACTACGCGGTGGAGCGGCTCCTCCCGCCGGTGTCGGATGAGACTCTGCAGCAGATGGTCGAGGTGACGGCGGCGATCAACGACGCCCCGATGGGCACCCTGACCTTCGAGGACGAGGTGTTCGACCTCGGCCGGCTGCAGGACATCGAGACCGCCCGGTCCCGCAAGGGACACCGCAGCTACCGGGTGGTGGCCCGGCACCGGGCCACCGGCGAGATCGGCGGGCACACCCAGGTCGTGATCAACCCGCACCGCCCGCGGGTGGGCCTGCAGGCCGACACCGCGGTGTCCCGGGCGCACCGAGGTCACCGACTCGGCCTGCTGCTCAAGAGCGACATGATGCGGTGGCTGGCCGGGACCGAGCCCCAGCTCGAGGTGCTGGAGACCTGGAACAACGCCGACAACCGCTTCATGATCGCCGTCAACGAGCTTCTCGGCTACCGCCTGTCGAACACCTTCGCGACCTACGAGCTGACGCTGCCCAGCGCCTGACTCAGCAGCCGTGGCTGACCTGGCGGCACATGGTCTCCTCGGAGAACTCGATGCTGTAGCGCGTGCCCGAGGGTCGGGTCACGGTGACCTGCACCGGCGGCCAGTCGCTCGAGCGGTCCTGACTGCCGATGTCCTTCTCGGCGGCGGTGTGGTACTTCAGCATCCAGTAGCCCTGATCGTCGATCGTGGCCGCGACGTCTTGGTCACCAGGCAGCCGGTACCCGATGGCGGAGACGTCGGTGGGCACCCGGCCGGCCGCCCAGAGTGACGAGGCGCCGGTGGACCCGATCGGATTCACGGCGAAGGAGAATGCCGACTTCCGCAGCACCGGCTCATCGGGGATGAACGGGCTGATCTCCTTGGTCGGATAGAGGCTGCAGCCGACCAGGTTCCGGCCGTCGCTGAGCACCGTCCCCCACTCCTCGCGGGTGGAGATCAGCAGACGGGACTTCCAGTCCCGACCGGCTGAGACGTCGGTGCGGTCGGCCGATTCCTTGATCATGGCCTGACAGGTCCGGATCCCCGCCGCATCGCTGCTGGGCCGACCCACGGGCTTCGGTCTGTCACGCATCGACTGCATGTCAGCGCAGGTCGGGAACTCTGCCCGATAGGTCCTCGTGGTCGGGGTGCCACGTTGGCCGTAAGGCTGGATCGGGAGGCGGTCTCCCCGTCGGTCGAGGAACTCCACCTCGAGGCCCACGGAGCGCTGCCAGACGCCATCACCGGCCAACCGAAGGGGAAAGGCAGCCACTCCGTCCATCGGCTCGGTTGTCTGCCACGGTCCGCGGTGATCCTTGCCGACGAGTCTTACCCGACCGATAGCCACCTCCCGGTCGACGAGGAACAACTCGCTGCCGACCATCTCCCCAGGTCCGAAACACTGGCCGGAGAACCCCCCGTAGTTCTCGACCTCGACGGCCGGTGGCGTCGTTGTGCTGGTGGTTCTCTTCGAGATGGGGCCGGGAGCCGCCTCCCACTGGCTGCCGTTCTCACAGCTCCAGTACGAGGCGTCATCCTCGATCACCAGCACCCGCACGTTCGTGCTGCCGGCGCCAGACCACTCGGCGCGTCGCTGAACCATCGCGTACCGGGTCCGTGGTGTGCCTCGAGGGCGGACGAGGTCATCCGGAGCTTCTCGCCGCCAGCACGACTTGGTGTCGGCCGCGATTTCGGCCTTGGTCATCGGCCGGACGTCCAGGACGGTCACCGGCTTCGGGGCGGGAGTCCGCGTCGGGGAGGCGGACGGCGTCGGCCGGGGCGCCGGAGTGGACATCGCCGTGGCGACCGGGCTGGCGGTCTCGGCCGTCTCCACATCCTGCTTCTGTCCGCGTCCGGCCAGAAGTTCTCCGCCCTTTCCGGCATCCTGACGAGGTGACGTTCGCTGTCCCGGCCGAAGCCTACGGCCGCTTCATGGGTCGGTTCTCCGAGCCGCTGGGGGCCGTGTTCGCCGATGCCTGCGGCGTACGCGCGGGGCAGCGAGTGCTGGACGTGGGTTGCGGGCCGGGGGCGCTGACCGCCGAGCTGGTCCGCCGGCTGGGCCCCGACGCCGTGACCGCCATCGACCCGTCGCCGCCCTTCGTCGAAGCGGCGGCCGCGCGGTTCCCGCGGGTCGATGTACGCACCGGAGCCGCGGAGGACCTGCCGTTCGCCGACGCCACGTTCGATGCCGCCCTGGCCCAGCTGGTCGTGCACTTCATGGCCGATCCGGTTCAGGGGCTGCGGGAGATGGGCCGCGTCACCCGGCCGGGCGGCACGGTCGGCGCCTGCGTCTGGGACCACGGCGGCCGTCAGGGCCCGCTGTCGGTCTTCTGGGCCGCCGTGCGCGACCTGGCTCCCGACGCCCCCGGCGAGGCAGAGCTGGCCGGCACCCACGAGGGTCAGCTGGTGGAGCTGGCCCGGGCGGCCGGGCTGACCACCGCCCAGCCGGGGACGGTCAGCGTGACCGTCTCGTTCCCGACGTTCGACGACTGGTGGGAGCCGTTCACCCTGGGCGTCGGCCCGGCCGGGGCGTACGTAGCAGGCCTGGACCCGGACCAGCGGACCGCCCTGCGGAGCCGGTGCGCCGAGCTGCTGCCGGCCGCCCCGTTCGACCTCACCGTGTCAGCCTGGTCCGTCACCGCTCGCGTCTGAATCGGGCGGCACCCGCTCGATCGACCAGTTCGAGACCAGGTACCGCATCCCGTACGCCCGGGCGGTCCGGTCGCCGACCAGTCAGGGATCGAATCGCGACCTGTTCCTTCCAGGCGCCGATCCGGGGGCGGTAACCGGCGATCGCCTCGACCCGGACCATCGGCTGCACCACCTCGCGCTGCACAGTGCGCGGGGGCACCTCGGTGACGGCCGCATGGCCGGCGGTGTGGAAGCCGATCTCGTGCACCGCGGCGATCTGGCGCCACTCGTCGTCGGTCACGTTGCCCAGGTCGGCCCACACTCCGCGGCCCTTGCACGGACTCCGCGGCCCCTACAGAGGCCGCGGAGTCCGGTTAGGTGCCGCGGAGTGGGTAGTTGGAAGGTCGGAGAACAGCTCAAAAACCGAGCCGGTTCAGATGCTTGGGATCGCGCTGCCACTCCTTGAGCACCTTGACCCGCAGGTCCAGGTAGACCGG
>DASQUF010000364.1:0-3714 GCA_035641435.1 Propionibacteriaceae bacterium
AAGCCCACCGAGTGGTGACCCCACCGTCGACGTCCGGGTGCGGCTGACGTCCGGCGTCGTTTGGTCGGTCTGGGCATGCGCGACAGCGAGCTGGAGCGCGCGGTCAGCGGCCGAGGACGATGAGCCGGAGCAGCCTGCCACGACGCTTCTGATGCCACGCTTCGCGCTCGTTGACCTGGGGAAAGGCCTCGCCGGGGACGGGGACACCGAGGAACTCGCACAGCGGTGGCCAGCCGTCGGCGACGTCGAAGACCAGCAGCCGGTCGGCCGGGATCGTGGCCCGCACCTCGGCGAGGTGCCGTTCGAAGACCTCGATCGCATGCTTGCGGTCGTCGATGCGGCCGCCGAACACGCGGTCCACCATGGTGGCCCGCGCCATCCGGGGATAGAGGGCGAAGTCCGGAGTACGGTGGGCGACCAGCCACCGGATGATCCGGCGGCGCAGCGGCAGCGGCCGTGCTTCAGCCAGCGCGCGGGCGAAGATGGTCGCGCTGACGCTGTCGTACCACCGGTCCGGGTCTCGGACGGTGAGGATGACCTTGGCGCCGGGGTAGTGCTCGGCCAGTTCCCGCCAGTACGCGGCGGCCGGCCAGTCCAGCGCACTCTGGAAGCCGGCGAACACCTCATCCCAGCCGAGACCGCGGCCATGCGAGATCTCCAGCCACTGACGGACCCGGTACGGATCCCGGATGACGGTGGACATGTGGTAGCACGGGCCGTATCCCAGCATCTCCAGCGCCGCCTTCAGCGAGGCCGTGCCGGTCCGGCCGAAACCCGCACCGATCACCTTCACATGCGCTCCAGCCGGTAGAACAATCAGGCTCTACGAGGACGATATGCCCGGAGCCGTTCCATGCGCGATCCCATCGAGCCGCTGTTCCCGCAATCTCTCCTGGACGCGCTCCGGCAGTCACCCGGCAGTCCAGCATTCGAGCAGGGCGACCGCAGCGTCTCGCGCGGCGAGCTGCTGGACCTCATCGGCCGGCTGGCGGGCGCCATGCGCCGCGCCGGGCTCGGCCCCGGGCGGGGCATCGCCGTCCACCTCGCCGTCTCGCCGGAGGCGTTCGCCGCGCACATCGCCGCCCATGTGCTGGGCTGCCGCGTCGTCGCGGTCCGGCCGGGGTACGCCGCGGGTCAGCTCGCGCACGTGCTCGGGATGGAGGTCGACTACGTGCTCGTCGACGCCACGACGGTGGAGACGTCGACGGCAGCGTTGCTGACCGTGCCGGAACCGGCTCCGCTGCTGTCGCTGGGGCCGTGCCCGAGCGCGATCGATCTGCTGGCGCAGCCCGGTGACGGCGGGGATCTTCGGGTCACGGACCGCCCGGACGACGTGGCCGCGCTCGTCTTCACCAGCGGCAGCACTGGACGGCCCAAGGGCTGCGCGATCACCTACCGTGCGCTCAGCTCGCACTGGACCTGGCAGCCCCGCGCGTGGTCCCCCGCAGCGGCGGAGTTCGCCATGGCCTTCGAGCGATACCTGCTGTTCGGCACGCTGGCCAGCATGGTGGTGCTGGAGTTCCTGGCGCCATGCCTGCTGGGCGGCGGGACCGCCGTGATCCCCGACGACGATGGGCGGCCGCTGTTCCCGTACGCGATAGAGCGCTACCGGATCACCGGCTCCATCATCACGGTGCCCCGGCTCTCCCAGATGCTCGACGTGCTCCGCCGGCAGCAGGTCGACGTCGGCAGCCTGCGTGCGCTCATGGTGTCAGGCTCGCCGATCAGCCCACGCCGGCTGGCGGCGGCGGTGGAGCGGCTCGGCCCGGTGGTCTACCAGGGGTACGGGCAGACCGAGGCCGGGAACATCGCGATGCTCACGCCCACCGACATCGCCGCCGGCCCGGACCGCGTGCTGGGCTCCGTCGGCCGCCCCCACCCGCAGGTCGAGGTCAGCGTGCGGGACGAGGCGGAGCGGGAGGTCGACAGGGGCCGCACCGGCGAGATCTACGTGCGCGCGCCGTACCAGATGACGCGCTATTGGGGGCAGGAAGAGGAGACCCAGGACACGCTCCGGGACGGCTGGTTGCGCACTCGCGATCTCGGCTACCAGGACGCGGACGGCTTCCTGTACCTCGTCGGCCGGACCCGGGACGTGATCATGGTGAACGCGATGGTGGTCTACGCGGGCCCGATCGAGCAGGTGCTCATGGGGCATCCCGACGTGGCCGAGGCGTACGTGGCCGGTGCCCCGGACGAGCGGAGCGGCGAGGCCGTGCACGCGTTCGTCGTCCTGGATGGCCGCCGTACGCCCGACCTCGACGCGCTGACCGCACTGGTCCGGGCCGAGCTCGGTGAGGACAGCGTCCCCCGGACGATCACCGTCGTGCCCGGCGTCCCGATGGCGGCCACCGGCAAGCCGGACAAGCGCGCACTGCTCGCCATGCACGGCATGCCGCCCCACGCTTCGCCGCTATCAGGTCTCGGGTGAGACCCGCAAAGCCGCCGACGATCCCGTAGCCGGTGCCGGGACCACCCTCGGCGGCGGCCACCACAGTCCGCCGATGACCATGCCGGTCGGCCCCGCCACGAGGGCCACGATGGCCCCCCTTCTCCCGCCGTTGCTGATGCGACGAGCGGAGCGGGCAAGGGCCAGCCCGCCGACGACCACGCCGGCCAGCGCCACCAGGGCGGCCACGGTGCCCACGACTCTGCCGCGGGGCTTGCCCGCGGTCCGTCGCTTCGGGCCGGTAGCTGGTCAGTCCGTCCGAGGGCACCGAAGCGAACTGCGTTGCCCAGACCTGGGCGAGTCCCAGTAACCGTGTGATTCGCCGCGAATCTCCTGCCCGATCGTTCCCGTATATCCCTTTGAGGCTGTCCGTCATCTCAGGGGGCCGGATGATCGCGTTTGCGCACCGGCGCGCGTTCTGGTTCGGAATCGTCGCCGTGAGCATCGGTGTGGTCCTGCATCTGCCCATGTACATCGGCGCAGCTGACATGGGCTATGAGCTGACCGGGATGCCGATGGATCCTTCGATGAAGGCGGGCATGGCCCTGATCGTCGTCGGCATCGTGTTGTCGGCGTATGGAGTGGTGCCGCGGGGCGCGCGGGCTGATCCGGATCGGGTCGCCGGGCTGCGGGTGGCCGCGTTGGATGAGGCCCCGATCCAGCGCGCCCACCTGGCGCTCCTGGCCGTGATGGCCGTTGCCGTGACCATCGACGTCATGAAGCCGACCACGCTGGCGTTCGTGATGCCCGGCGTGGCACAAGAGTACGGCCTGAAGTCGCCCCTGAACCCGCAGGGTCAGGTGCCCGTGGCCTTGTTCCCGTTGTGCGCGCTCATCGGCATGGTCCTCGGCTCCGCCGGGTGGGGCTGGCTGGGCGACCGCATCGGCCGGCGGGCGTCGATCCTGCTCGCCGGGGTCATGTTCATCGCCACGTCCATCTGCGGCGCGATGCCCGGGTTCGCCTGGAACCTGCTCATGTGCTTTCTCATGGGTGCGGCGGTCGGCGGGATGCTGCCCATCGCGTTCGCCCTGCTGGCCGAGACCATCCCCGCCCGGCACCGCAGCTGGCTGATGGTGCTGATCGGCGGCGACGTGGCCGGGGCATACATTGTCACGAGCCTCCTTGCCTCCATGCTGGAGCCACGGTTCGGCTGGCGAGTCCTCTGGCTGATCGGGCTTCCGACGGGTGTGCTTCTCATCCTGCTCAACCGTTGGATCCCCGAGTCGCCGCGGTTCCTGCTCGCCGCCGGCCGCGTCGACGAGGCG
>DASQUF010000365.1:0-11826 GCA_035641435.1 Propionibacteriaceae bacterium
GTCGACCGGGCGTTCGCCGACCTGCGGGCGGAGTGCGACCGGGTGTTCTGCTGCGGTCTGTCCATGGGCGGCGGTCTGGCCCTCCGCGTCGCCGAGCAGTACGGGAACGCAGTCGCCGGACTCGCCCTGGTCAATCCGTCGATCGGCTCCGCGGATCCGCGGTACCGGCTGCTGCTTCCCTGGCTCCGATACGTCTGGCCCTCCCTGGCCGGGATCGGCAGCGACATCGCGCTACCCGACGTCCTGGAGACCGCCTACGACCGTAGCGCGCTGCACGCTGCATACTCGGTGACCAGGATGTGGGCCGACGTCCAGCAGCACCTGGATCGGGTCACCCAACCGCTGCTGGTGTTCAAGTCCGAACGGGACAAGGTCGTCGACCCGCTGTCGCTGAAGCTGGTCGAGGAGCGGGTGCGCTCGACCGACTTCTCCGTGGTGCGATTGGAGCGCAGTTACCATGTAGCCACGCTGGACTACGACGCGGAGCTGATCTTCACCTCCTCCAGCGCGTTCTTCCAGCGACTGGCCAGGAAGGAGTGACGGCGTGTCGCGATCCGATGACGACGACCGCGCGGCCGTAGACCGCGCCTTCGCCGAGATGGTCGCCGGCTACCATCTGACCGCGGACCGTCCCGACCCGCTGCCCGCCGCGTCCGCCGAGGCCCCGCAGAGCGCCGAGGCCGACGACTCGTGGGCCGACCAGCACCCCCTCTTCAGCTTTCCGCCGCCCACCGGTGAGCCCGCCGTCGAGCCGCAGCCGCATCGTCCGTACGAGCCCGAGCCGCTGCCCCCGATGCCGCGCCCCGGGCTGCCCGTGCTGCTGGGCTGGATCGGCATCGGGTACGCGGTGCTGCTGGTCCTGGCCGCCACCTTCGGCCTTCGCTTCCCGACCTGGGCCGGCTGGCTAGCGGTGGGGAGCTTCTTGACCGGGTTCGGCATCCTGATGACCCAGCTCCCCCGGCATCGGCCACCTGACGCCGGCGACGGTGCTGTGCTCTGATCCCTCGTTGCGCAGGCGACCCGGCGGACACCCCTCGTCGCAGCCATCCGCCCTCGCGGGCTCGGGCTCCCGCCAGACCCGTCCACGCTCCGTGGGGTGTCCGCCGGCCCGCCTGCTCTCGTCTCCGGCTAACTCAGGGTCGGGTGGACCACAGCGGGTCGCGGGTGAGACGAACCCGGTCTCGACGCTGTTTATGCGGCTTCTTACGTCGGCGCGGCCAGAAGCCGAAGTGGGCGGAGTCCGGGGGCTCCACCATGGCGTGCCGGGCCAGGTCGGCCGCCCCGATCAGGCCGGCATCGTTCCCGAAGTGCGCGAGCACCAGCCGGGCCTCCTCGCGGAAGCCGCGCCCGGTCAGGGTGCGGCTGAACGCACGCTGCGCCGGCAGCAGCAACAGGTCACCGGCCGAGCTGACCCCACCGCCGATGACCACTACCTCCGGGTCCAGCGAGGCGGCCAGGTTGGCGATACCACGGCCCAGCCAGGAACCAACGTCGGCGAGCAGCTCGATCGAGTTCGGCTCGCCGGCGATGGCGGCCGCGGTGACGTCCGGGCCGGTGATCGAGTCCGGGTCGCCGCCGACCATCTCCAGCAGCCGGTACGCCGTGGGCGAGTTGGTCCGGGCCAGCTCCCGGGCCTCGCGGACGAGGGCGTTGCCCGAGGCGTACTGCTCCCAGCAGCCCCGGTTGCCACACTCGCACCAGTGGCCGCCGGGCACGGCGATCATGTGGCCCCACTCCCCCGCCATGCCGTAGGTGCCGCGGAACAGCTGGCCGTTGATCACCAGGCCGCCGCCGATCCCGGTGCCGAGAGTCAGGCAGACCATCACCGACGAGCCGCGGCCGGCGCCGAAGCGGTACTCCGCCCAGGCCGCCGCGTTCGCATCGTTGTCGACGATCAGGGGCAGGTCGATCCGCGCCGACAGGCGTGCCTTCAGCGGCTCCGATCGCCAGGCCAGGTGCGGGGAGAAGCGGACCACCGCCTGCGCGTTGTCCACCCAACCCGCGGCACCGATACCGATGGTGTCCACCGAGTGCCGGATCCGCAGCTCCGCCACTGCGGCGACGATCGCGTCCTCCACGGCCTGGGGGCTGTGCGAGGGGGTCGGGGCGACCAGGCGTTCCAGGATGGCGCCCTGCTCGTCCACCACCCCGGCGGCGACCTTGGTGCCGCCGATATCCACGCCGATGCTGAGCAGCGGCGGTCTCGCTATGGCCCGGCCCCCGTTGCGCCGTGGGCTCGGCACCAGGCCGGTGGTCAGCCTTCGACTCGTTTCTTGAGGTTCTTCAGCGCACCGTCGATGATCGTCTTCTCGGCCTTCCTCTTGAAGAGCCCGATCATCGGCAGGTTCACGTCGACGCTGAGCCGGTAGGTCACCGTGGTGCCGGCGCCCTTCGGCTGGAGCTCGTACGAGCCGTCCATCGCCTTGAGCAACGTGCCCTCGACCAGGTGCCAGCTCACCTTGGTCGGCTGCCAGTCGTAGGCCAGCACGTAGTCGTCCTTGACCAGGTTGTGGTCCAGCACCATTCGCACGGTCTCGGCCTGGCCGCCCGCGGAGGTCAGCACCTCGGCGCTCTTCATCGAGTCCACCCACTCGGGGTAGTGCTCGAAGTCGGCGATCGCCTTCATGATCTCGGCAGGGCTGGCGGCGATGTCGATGCTGGCACTGGTCTGGTCCGCCACAAAACGACAGCCTACTTCGACGCGGCTGGTCCGCCGCAGGAACTCACGGCGGGGGCCGCTCAGAGGTCCAGGGCCGTAAGGAGGGTTCGTCGGGCCTGCTCGACGCCGAACCGGTCGAGGACGAACTGCCGCCCCGCCGCGCCCATCGCCCGACCGGCCGCGGGATCGGCCAGCAGCACCGCGAGCCGGTCGGCCAGCGCCGCGTGGTCGTGCGGGTCCACGACGAAGCCGGTCCGGCCGGGCCGGATGGTCTCCGGGGCACCGCCGGAGTCGCCGACCACGACCGGCAGGCCGCAGGCGGCGGCCTCCAGCGCGGCGAGGCCCAGGCCCTCGGGGTTCAGCCCCGCCAGCCGGGTCCGCATCGGGAGGGCGAACACGTCGGCCCGCTGCAGCTCGGTGACCACGTGCGTGCGCGGCACCGCACCGGTCAGCCGTACCCCGTCACCAAGGCCGAGCCGGGCGATCAGTCGTTCCAATCGCGGCCGGTCGGGCCCGTCGCCGACCAGGACCAGCTCGGGCCGCTGAGCGCCGGGCGTCCGGTCGACCACCCGGCGCCAGGCCCGCAACAGCGTGTCGAAGCCCTTCTGGGCAACGAGACGGCCAACCGCCACCGCCCGTGCGGGGGCCGCTGGGTCGCGGGCCGGGCCGGGCCGGAACGTGTCGGTGTCGACTGGAGGCGGGAGGCGCAGCAGCCGCGAGCGCGCCCACGGGCTGACAGCCGCCGCGATCCGCCGCTCGGTGAAGGCGGAGATGACCGTGAGATGGTCGCATCCCTCCCCGATCCGGTGCAGCAGCGACCGCGCCGCGGGGACCCGCGCCCACCAAGTCTCGTGCCCGTGGGTCAGCCCGACGACTCGCCGGGCCCCAGCGGCCCGGAGGGCCGGCGCGAGCAGGCCCAGCGGCGCCGCCGCCCCGAACACCACCCGAGTGATCCGGTGCCGCCGCACCAGCTCGGCCGCCCGGGTCGCGACCGCTCTGGTGGGCAGCAACAAGGGCCCGGCCCGGAACACCGGGTAGCCGCGGTCGTCATCGGTCGCGGCGGCTTCCGGTGGCCCCGACGCGTACACCACCACGTGGTGGTCCAGCAGCGCGCAGACGTCACTGACGAACGACTCGATGCCGCCGATCCGCGGCGGAAAGTCGTTGGTGATGATCAGGCTCGGTGACACGGTCAGCGGGCTCGGGCCTGGCCGACCAGATAACGCTGCCAGCCCGCGGTCAGCGCCCCCGCGTCGACGCCCAGCACCGCCCGGCTGGCCTCGTCCAGCGACCGGCCGCCGTCCAGCTCGGCGTAGAGCCGGCCGAGGTCGGCGACCGAGTACGTCTCGGCGACGTAGCGGCAGGCTAGCCAGGCCTCTGCGTACGCGCGGTTCAGCTCGGCCCGGTCAGCGGCGAAGGCCTCGTCGCGGGGCAGGGCAGGTGGCGGGCCGTTCCGCCGGACCGCGGTCAGCAGATCCGCTGTCCCGAAGCTGGTGCCGCCCGAGTGGCTGCGGAGCGCGACCCACTCGGCCAGCCCCTCGACCGCCCACAGCGGGGCCGGGGACTCCGAAGACCGGGTCGCCACATGGACGACCTCGTGGCGGATGATCTCGGCCAGCTGCTCGCCGGTGACCAGCGTCCCGGACCGCGGGTTGACCACCATCCGCAGCGGCGGCTGGTCGCCGTCGCCGACCTGGTGAGCCACGGCGGCGATCCCGGCGTAGCGGCCCGCGGTCTGGCCGAGAACCGCGGCGAAGTCCGCCGGCGTGGCCGGCACCTCGACCACCACCTGGCCGGCCCAGTTGCCGGCTGCCGCCGGTAGGTCTCGTTGTACGGCCGCCGTGGCGCGCCGCACCACGGCCAGCCAGCGGTCCGCCGACTGGCCCGACCCGGCCAGCACGGTCACCTTCCCCCGTTGTCCGACCGTCAACGGCCCTTGCCACCAGCTAGGTACCTGCCCGGGTGGTTCGGCGGTGGGCCGGTCGAACGTCCCGGCCAGCCGGACCTCGGTCGGCTCTGGGACGAAGGTGAGCCAGACCCGATGTACGGCCGGCTGGTCGTCTGCGGTCAGTCGCCAGCGCACGACCACGGGCTGGATCCAGGCGTCCGCGCCGAGCACGGCCTGGCGGCTCGACGGCAGCGGCCGCTCCTCCGGTTCCGGGGTGAAGGACAGCTCGGCCAGCGGCAAGGCGATCAGGTTGTCGTAGAGCAGCCGGACCCGGCTGTCGAATGTGGGGTCGCGGTCGGAGGTCAGACCGAAGAAGGCCGATCGGTCATTTACCAGCGCGGCCCGGGCCAGACCCTCGACGGTGCGGCGGACCTGGGGCAGCCGGTCCGCCGCGGCTGAGGTGGACGGCGAGGGTGTGGGCGGCGGAGCCGGCGCGGCGACGCAGCCGGAAAGGACAAGAACCACCGCGCCCAGAAGGAGGGCGCGGCGGATCTGAGGTAGTAGAAGGGTCAGCCTGGACGCTTGGCGCCCGCGAACGGCATGTAGCTCATGCTTGTGTACTCAACGGACTTGCCCGGCCGCGGCGCGTGGATGATCTGCCCGTTGCCGGCGTACAGGGCGACGTGGCTGATCGGGGAGTAGAAGAACACCAGGTCGCCGGGCTGCAGGTTGCTCTTGGAGACGTAGCTGCCGACGCTGTACTGGCTCCGCGACGAGCGGGGCAGGCTCACACCGACCGACTTCCACGCCGCCGACGTCAGGCCGGAGCAGTCGAATGCATCGGGTCCGGCCGCGGCGTAGCGGTAGGGGTCGCCCAGCTGGGCCCGCGCATACGCCAGCGCTCGCGCGCCCTTGCCGCCGGTGCCGGTTGCCGCGGCGGGCTGGTCGTCGTCCTCCGGCGCGGAGGTCGAGCGTGCCTTGGTCTTGGTCTTGGTGCCCGACTCGGCCTGCTCCTGAGCCTCGGCGGCGGCGCGGCGCTCCTCGGCCGCGATCTTCCGGCGCTCGTCGGCTGTGAGCTCGGCCAGCACTGCCTTGGACTCCGCGATCTTCTTGTCCGACGCCGCCCGTAGGCCCTTGAGCTGCTTCTCCTGCTCAGCCAGGGCAGCCAGGTCGGTCTTGGCCGACAGCTCCATGGCGGCGTACTCGGACTGCTTGCGCTGATACTCCTGCAGCACCGAGTTCTGGTTCTCGCTGACCTTCTCGACGGTAGAGATCTGGCTCAGGAAGCCCTCAGTGTCCGACGTCACGAACAGCTGAGCGGCGGTGTCGAGGTTGCGGTTCTGGAACTGGGCGAGGGCGACCTGCCCGACCTGGAACTTGAGCTTCTCGACCTGCTTGGCCTGGGCCTTGACGTCGGCCTGCTTGAGCTTCAGCTTGGCCCGACCCTTGCTGAGCTGCTCGGAGATCTCGACGTACTCCTGGTCGATCGCCGACGCGTCGGTCTGGAGCTGCGCGATACGCGCCTTGGCCTCGGCGACGGTCAGCGGCGGCTCCGCGTGGGCCTGCGAAGCCCCGCCGACCACGAGGGCGGCGGTCAGGCCGAGCGAGGTTACGGCCAACGCAACCCAGCGAGTAAACGAACGAATCGAGATGGCGCGACGCGCATGGTTGCAGCGTGAGGTCACGCGGTCTGTCCCCTCCACCAAAATCTTCCCCGACTCCACATTCGGCAGTTCCCCGATGCCTGTCCGTGGTGGAGCAGAGTCTAGTGGCTCTCTCGTGACCAGGACGGCGTGTCACACATTAGGTCACGATTTGGTCACTGGCAAACCCAGTACGGGCGTGTCTGGCGATGACTCCCTTACGCGTGCTCCGACCAGTTGAGGGGCGCTTGGACCGGACGGGCCGAACGAGCACCCGGGATGAGCCGCAGCGGGGGCACGAGCCCGGACTCGGCCATGGCCGACAGGGCGGCCTGCTCCCCTGCGTCCAGGTCGACTGTCTCGCCCGGCGTGCCGATCAGCACGCTGATCACACAGTCGGAGCAGGCCGGCCCCCGGGCGACACAGCTGTCGCAGTCCACATGCAGCACATCCATCTCGCTTCACCCTTCGCTCGCCCCGCGGTCCCGCGCTGAGACCCACTGTGCCGGGCGCCACTGACAGTCAATCCCCGAAGCCGAGGTTCACTACCGTGGCCAGATGAGCGTGACGCCACGGGAGACCTACTCGCACGGCCACGCGGAGTCCGTGCTGCGGTCGCACCGCTGGCGGACCGCGGAGAACTCGGCGGGGTACCTGCTTCCGCTGCTGCGGCCTCACGACCGGCTGCTCGACATCGGCACCGGTCCGGGCACCATCACCGCCGACCTCGCCGCGCGGCTGTCGGCGGGGTTGGTGACCGGCATCGACAACGCACCGACGGCCGTGGCCGAGACCCGCCGGTTGGTCGCCGAGCGCGGCCTGCGCAACCTGACCGTTACCGAAGGCGACGTCTACGCGCTGGCGCACCCGGACGGCGCGTTCGACGTGGTCCACGCGCACCAGGTGCTGCAGCACCTCAGCGACCCCGTCGCGGCGCTGCGTGAGATGTCTCGGGTGTGCGCGCCGGACGGGATCGTCGCCGTACGCGACGCCGACTACGCAGCCATGGCCTGGTATCCCGATCGACCCGAGCTCCGCCGCTGGATGCAGCTCTACCAGCGGGTGGCCCGCCACAACGGCGGCGAGCCGGACGCCGGACGCCGCCTGGTCGGCTGGGCCCGAGCGGCCGGGTTCGCGTCGACGACCGCCTCGGCGTCGGCCTGGTGCTTCGCGGACCGCGCCGATCTGGACTGGTGGGCGGGAACCTGGGCGGACCGGCTGCTCGCCTCGAGCTTCGGCCAGCAGGCTGTGCGCCTCGGCTTCGCCGATCCCGGAGAGCTGACGAGCCTGGCCCAGGCCTGGCGGAGCTGGGCGGAGGGACCCGACGCGTGGTTCGCGATCCTGCACGGGGAGATGATCTGTCGGCCTTCCGCCTAGGGACCCGTCATCTAGTGCCGTGTCGACACCAGCCTGATATCGACTGAGCAATTTCCACGCCGTCCATGCTTTTTCGATCGGCGGCCCGCCGACCGGCCCTCTGGAGAATGCCCTAGCCACGCCGTGGGAAAAGTTCGCCGTGACCGAAATGTTAGGTACCGTTGGGCCCAGTTCTCACCAATTCGGGGGTGGTGATCATGGCGCGAGCGCGCCGGGCGAAGCCGCGCCGTTCGCGAGCTTTGATCGGGCTGGTCGTCGTTGCGCTGTTGGCCGGCGGCGTGCTGGCCGCTCTGCGGTTCTGGCCGGGGTCACTTGTGGCCATCAGTCCCACGCCGACCCCGGAGGCGAGCACCACGCTGTCGGCCGCCGGAGCCCTCTCTCCGGCGACAACGCCCTCGCCCTCGGAGACACTATCCGCAACTGCCGAGCCCTCCGCCACGGCCAGCACCAGCGCCGCGCCGGACAGTGAGAAGGCTGAACGCGCGCTGGAGTCGTGCCGGACGCGCGTGCAGGCGGCCGACGAGGTGCTGAAGCAGGCCAAGACCGGCATCGCGCACTGGGAGACGCATATCGACGCCCAACGTCGATGGGAGGACGGCGACATCTCCCTGGAGGAGCGGCAGGCGCAGTTCAAGGCGAGCCGGCTGAAGGGGCCCGCAGACCAGAAACGCTACAGCGATGCGCTGCGAGCCTACGACGACCACCGGGACGCCGACTGCGGCGAAGTCGAGGACGCGGACGGCGAGATCGCCGCCACCCTGGACAGGTGCAGCGAGCGCAGCAAAGCCCAGACACCGGTGATGAGCGCAGCCGCCAAGGCGATGGGCGACTGGAAGCAGCATCTCGCCGACATGCAGCGGGCGAAAGAGGTGCACGTCGCCAACGCCCAGGAGGTCTGGCTGGCGATGTATCGGAAAGCCCCCACGAACATCAACGCTTACAACAAGGCCCTCCGAAACTTTGATGCGCCGCCTTGCTGAGCGCGGCTGTCAGTCCCTGTCTCTACCGTCTCCGGCATGGCAGCGGTCGCCACACAGGCCTCGTTCGATGACTTGGGTGTTCATCTGTCGCAGGTGAGCTTCTGCGTGGTCGACCTGGAGACCACGGGCGGCGCGGAGACCGACATGATCACCGAGGTCGGCGCGGTCAAGGTCCGGGGCGGCGAGGTGCTCGGGGAGTTCCAGACCCTGGTGAACCCCCGGTCGAAGATCCCTCCGCTGATTGCGGTGCTGACCGGGATCACCAACGCGATGGTGGCCGAGGCGCCGCTGCTGCGCCAGGTGCTGCCGGCCTTCCTGGCCTTCGCCCAGGGCACGGTGATCGTGGCCCACAACGCGCCGTTCGACACCGGCTTCCTGCGCCGGGCCTGCGAGGCGCTGGGTTACCCGTACCCGCGCTGGCCGGTGGTCGACACGGCGAGCCTGGCCCGGCAGATCCTGCTCCGCGACGAGGTGTCCGACTGCCGGCTGGCCACCCTGGCCCGGCACTTCCGCGCCGCCGCCACGCCGAACCACCGCGCGCTGGTCGACGCCCAGGCCACGGTGGACGTGCTGCACGGGCTGATCGAGCGGGTCGGCAACCTCGGCGTGCACACCCTGGAGGACCTGCAGGAGTTCAGCCGCCGGGTGTCGCCGCAGCGGCGGGCCAAGCGCACCTGGGCCGCGAGCCTGCCCGACCGGCCGGGGGTCTACCTGTTCGTAGCCGAGCACGGGCCGCAGCGGCACGTGCTCTACGTCGGCAAGTCCAAGAGCATCCGCACCCGGGTCCGCAGCTACTTCACCGCGGCCGAGAAGCGCACCCGGATCGACGAGATGGTCCGGCTGGCCACCGGAGTCGAGGCCGTGCCCTGCCTGACCTCACTGCAGGCGGACGTGACCGAGCTGCGGCTGATCGCTGCGCACGCGCCGCGCTACAACCGGCGCTCGAAGTTTCCCGAGCGCACCTGCTGGATCAAGATCACCGACGAGGCGTTCCCACGGTTGTCGGTGGTCCGCAGCGTCCGGGAGGACGGAGCGACGTACTTCGGGCCGTTCAACCGCCGCCAGGCCGCCGAGGACGTGGTGCTGGCGATCTACGACGGCTTCCCGATCCGCCAGTGCACGCCGCGGCTGAGCGTATCGACACCGACCAACGCCTGCGCCCTGGCCGGGATGGGCCGCTGCTGTGCGCCGTGTGACCGCACCACCACCCGGGACGAGTACGCGGACCTGGTCGAGCGGGTCCGGGCGGCCTTGGCTACCGATGCCCGGCCGGCTGTAGCCGGCGTCCAGACCCGGCTGAACCGGCTGGTCCAGCAGCAACGGTTCGAGGAGGCCGCCACCATCCGGCGCCGGCTGGAGACGCTGCTGCGCACCGGGGCGCGGTTCCACCGGGTGCGCAGCCTGGCCGCCTGCCCGGAGATCGTCGGGGCCCGCCGGGAGGGCCCGGACTGGCAGATCCACGTGATCCGCTACGGCAGGCTCGCCGCCACCGGGGTGGCCACGCCGAGCGAGGTGCCCCAGGCCGTCGCCCGGGCGGTCCGGGCCGGGGCGGAGACGGTCACCCGGCCGCCGGACCCGCTGCCGGCCGCCGGCATCGAGGAGACCGAGCGGATCGCCGACTGGCTGGAGCAGCCAGGGGTACGCCTGATCGAGATCACCGGTGACTGGGCCTGGCCGCTGCATGCGGTGCTGGACCACGACACGGTGGTCCGCCATGCCCTCGGCGGTCGGTAGTGTCGGCACCCGCGCCCATGCGGAAACTGGTCACAGACTGCAGGTTCCAGCGTTCCGGAGCTGCAGTCTGTGACCGGTTTTCCGAGAAGGCAGCAGCTCAGAACAGGATCAGCTTGGCCGTCACCGCGGCCAGGCAGAGCAGGGTCACGCCGAGCAGGCCGACCACCTGCACGGTGCCGCGGTTCTGCCGGGGCGCGTACGCCAGCACGGCACCGACCAGCGCCCCGATCAGCAACCCCCCGATCAGCGTCAGCCACCCGAAGCCCCGGAACCCGACCAGCACGCTATACAGGATCAGCAGCACGAACAGTCCGATGTCGGCCCGCACATCTTCGCGTTGCTTGTACTTGAAGATGGAGTTGGCCGCCAGCATGCCGATCACCGCCGCCGACGCCGCATAGCCGAAGGCCGACAGCGGCCCGAACACGAACAGCAGCGTGGTGCCGCCCAGGCCGGCGGCGAAGTAGAGGGCCAGCATCCGCCAGCGACCGAGCTCCGACTCCATGGCCCGGCCGGCAATCCACAGCACCAGCAGGTTCATCAGCGTGCCCAGCAGCCCGCCCGAGGTCAGCGCCGCGGTGACCAGCCGCCAGAACTGGCCAGCGGCGACCGCCTCGTTGCTCATGATGAGCAGCCCGTCGACCAGCCCGCGGGTGACCAGATCGAGCAGCCAGACGGCGGCGAGCACCCCCATCAGCACGTAGGTCGTGTTCCGGCTGCCGGGACGGGCAACGGCGCCGAACGCCGTCCGTGGCTGCCGCACGTTCGACCTGCCCGTCGAGACGCACCGCGGGCACTGGAACCCGACCGAGGCCGGGTTCATGCATTCGCCGCAGATCGGCCGCTTGCACCGCTGACAGGAGATGCCGGTCATCCGCTCCGGGTGCCGGTAACAGGCGGTGAAGTCGGGAGCGGTGAAGCCCGGACCGGAGGCGGGGGGCTGGCTCACCCGGCGATGTCGACGGAGGTGATCACGACCTCGTCGACTGGCCTCTCGCTGCGGGTCCGGACCTGGGCGATCTTGTCGACCACCGCCCGGCTGGCCTCGTCGGCGACCTCGCCGAAGATGGTGTGCCGCCGGTTCAGGTGCGGAGTGGGCCCGACGGTGATGAAGAACTGCGAGCCGTTGGTGCCCGGACCGGCGTTCGCCATCGCCAGCAGGTAGGGCTTGTTGAAGACCAGGTCCGGGTGGAACTCGTCGGCGAAGGTGTAGCCCGGCCCGCCGCGGCCGGTCCCCTCGGGGTCGCCGCCCTGGATCATGAAGCCGTCGATCACCCGGTGGAAGGTGAGGCCGTCGTAGAACCGGCCGGTCGTCCGGCGCCCGGTCTTGGGGTCGGTGTACTCCTTGGTGCCCGACGCCAGTCCGACGAAGTTGTCCACGGTCTTGGGCGCGTGATCGGGCAGCAGGTTGATCACGATGTCGCCGTGGTTGGTGTGCAGCGTTGCGGTCTTCTGCGGCACGGTAGGTGCACCTTTCGTCGGGAAAGCAGGGTGTCGAGGCGGGATTGTCCGGCAGCCATCCTGTCAGAAACAGGCAAACCGGCC
>DASQUF010000366.1:0-2317 GCA_035641435.1 Propionibacteriaceae bacterium
GACAACGAGTTGTCGGGCCGCGGGCTCGCGGTGCCGCTGTTCTGGGGCAACCGCAACTCCGAGCCGTTCTTGGACGCCGCGGTGCGCCAGATCGAGGCGGCCGGGCACCGGCGGGTGCTTGCCGTGGTGACCAGCGCGTACCCGTCCTACTCGTCCTGCCGGCAGTACCGGGAGAACCTGTTCGACGCGGCCGCCGATACGTCGGTGCAGATCGACCGGATCCGGCACTACGCCGACCACCCGGGCTTCGTCGTCGCCTCGGTGGACGCCACGCTCGCCGCGCTGGACCGGCTGGGCCAGGCAGGGTCGGCGGCCCGGCTGGTGTTTGTCACGCACTCCATTCCCGCGACCATGGCGGAGACCGCCGGTCCGGAGCCGCGTACCGGCACCGGGGCGTACGTCGACTGGCACCGCGCCGTCGCGGCCGAGGTGACCCGGCAGGTCGCGGCGCAACACGGGAGTGAGCTCGGTCACGACCTGGTCTACTGCTCCCGGTCGGGGCCGCCCAGCCAGCCCTGGCTGGAGCCGGACGTCAACGACCACCTGCGCAGCTTGCAAGCGGAAGGGGTGGAGGCCGCGGTCCTGGTGCCGATCGGGTTCATCTCCGACCACATGGAGGTGATCTATGACCTGGACACCGAGGCGGCCGCGACGGCCGCGCAGCTCGGGCTGCCCTGCGAGCGGGCTGCCACGGCCGGCGTACATCCGGATTTCGTGTCCGGACTCGTCGATCTGATGCTGGAACGGGCTGCCGCGGCCCGCGGCGAGAACCCTGACCGGCCGGTCGCCGGAGATGGACCCGTGGGGTGGTACGCGTGCTCGGTGGGATGCTGTCCGAACCTGCGGGAACCGGGCCGTCCGGCCTTGGTCCAGACGCCGGCCTGAGATAGCGAAAATCCTCAGCCCAACAGGGAATTTCGCTCGGTCAACGGCGTTATAGAGGCGCGACCGCCAGAGGCGCGCAGTACGGCGAGCGATGTGGTATGACTGCGCAGCGAAATCTTTGCGTGAGATCTTGGGCCACCGCCCGGGAAGGGAATGATGGCGACCGATTACGACGCCCCTCGTAAGCCCGATGAAGAGCTGAACGAAGACAGCATTGAAGAGCTGAAGACCCGCCGAAACGACAAGAACTCGGGGAAGGTTGACGAGGACGAAGCCGAGGCCGCGGAGGCCTTCGAGCTTCCTGGTGCCGATCTGTCCCACGAAGAGCTGACCGTCCGGGTTCTGCCCCGGCAGTCCGACGAGTTCACCTGTGCCGGCTGCTTCCTGGTCCGGCATCGCAGCCAGATCGCGGAGGAGCGGGCCAACGGCGACGCCTACTGCTTCGACTGCGCTGGCTAGCCGGAGGGTACATATTCGTCCACATGTCGATTTAATTCACAAAAGTGCTGGCGCTGTCCGCCGGATTGTGGTGACCTTCCCGTGGGGCGGCTAGTGATGGCTCGCTTCCGCCCCGCCAACTTCTCCAGATGTGCCGGCCTGGTTGGGGGCAGTCAGTCCGGCCGAACGCCGCCTCGGGTCTACGGGTCCGAGGCGGCGTTCGCGTCCGGGCCCTGAGCCTGGCGAAGGGCCGCCACTGCGCGCGTAAGGTCTCCGCATGCGGTTCCGGGAGCGGTTGCACGTGCCGGCGGTCTGGTGGCTGCTGGCCGCCGGCTTCGCCTTGACCCTGCTGCTGGCCGTCGGACTCTACATCGGGCCTGGCTGGGGAGTCGGCGCGACCGTGGCCAGCCTGGCAGTGACCACCGCAATCTTTGTTCGGTCCGCCGTCCGGATCGAGGTCGACGCCCGGGTGATCCGGGTCGGCCGCGCCTTGATTGAGCACCGCTACATCGCCGGCGCCCAGGCCCTCGACGCCGAGAAGACCCGGCGGCGGGCCGGGGTGGAGGCCGACGCCCGGGCCCATCTGGTCCTTCGGCCGTACGTGGGCACTGCCGTCGAGATCACTCTCGACGACCCGGCCGACCCGGTGCCCTACTGGCTGGTTTCCTCGCGACGGCCCAGCGCGCTGGCCGCTGCCCTCCACGCGGCCTCGGGCACCTCCCCTCGGTCTGATGCTCCCGCCCGGACGGACGGGCCCTAGTGCCCCGGAAGGGAAATCTCTTGACGCTTGGACCCCGCCCAGGCACGCACCTCGCGGCGTTCTCCTCGGTCGTGATACGACCCGGCAGCCCTCCCTCGTCCGCCTTGCGATGCACGCACCTGGACGACGCCAACCGCCAAGGAACTTCCCTTCCGGGGCACTAGTAGCGTGTCGCCGCTAATTCTGACCTGATCGGGTGTAGATGGTCCTTGAGCAGTCTTCCCCCTGCTCGAG
>DASQUF010000367.1:0-4310 GCA_035641435.1 Propionibacteriaceae bacterium
GGTCGGGTAGCGACTGGGTCGCGGTCCAGGCGTCGCCTCCAGGGGTGCGGCGGAGGTTCAGCAGGCCGGCGTCGGCGTTCAGGTGGTGGGGGGCGGCGTAGGTGATCACCGTCTCGGCGATGTCGCCGGGGCGGGGGCGAGCGACCGGATTGTCGGGCACGGCCACGTGGACCAGCCGGTTGTCGCGGGCTCGGCCGGACATGCGGGCGGTCGCGGCGTCCTTGCGGCCCTCGCCGGCGGCGAACATGACCTCGACCGTGCGGCCGACCTGGGCCTGGTTCTCGTGCCAGGAAATCTCCTCGACCAGCGCCACTAGCCGCTCGTAGCGTTCCTGCACGACGGCCTTCGGCACCTGGTCCGGCATGGTCGCGGCCGGCGTACCCGCTCGGATGGAGTACTGGAAGGTGAAGGCACCGGCGAATCGGGCCTGGGCCACCACGTCCAGGGTTCCCTGGAAGTCGGCCTCGGTCTCGCCCGGGAAGCCGACGATGATGTCGGTAGTGATCGCCGCCTGAGGCATCGAGGCACGGACCCGGTCGAGGATGCCCAGGAATCGCTCGCTCCGGTATGACCGGCGCATGGCCCGCAGCACCGCATCTGAACCCGACTGCAGCGGCATGTGCAGCGACGGCATCACGTTCGGCGTCTCGGCCATGGCCGCGATCACCTCGTCGGTGAAGTCCTTCGGATGCGGCGAGGTGAACCGCACCCGCTCCAGATCCGAGATCTCGCCACAGCGGCGGAGCAGCTTCGCAAAGGCGCTGCGGTCGCCGAAGTCGACCCCGTACGCGTTCACGTTCTGACCCAGCAGCGTGATCTCCTGCACCCCGTCGGCGACCAGCATCTCGATCTCGGCCAGGATCTCGCCAGGTCGCCGGTCCACCTCCTTGCCGCGCAGCGCCGGGACGATGCAGAAGGTGCAGGTGTTGTTGCAGCCCACGCTGATCGAGACCCAAGCCGCGTACGCGGAGTCGCGAGAAGTGGGCAGGTGCGATGGGAACGTCTGCAGGGCGTCGGCGATCTCGACCTGAGCCTCCTCGCGGAGCCGGGCCCGCTCCAACAGCACCGGCAGGGCGCCGAGATTGTGAGTGCCGAACACCACGTCCACCCACGGCGCCCGGCGGACGATCTCGTGCTGGTCCTTCTGGGCCAGGCAGCCACCCACCGCGATCTGCATCCCGGGTCGCGCCCGCTTGGTCGGCCGCAGGTGACCGAGGCTGCCGTAGAGCCGGTTATCGGCGTTCTCGCGGACCGCGCAGGTATTGAAGACCACGACGTCCGGCGTGCCTCCGTCCGCCGCCCGGCGGTAGCCGGCCGTCTCCAGCAGCCCAGCGAGCCGCTCGGAGTCGTGCACGTTCATCTGGCAGCCGTGCGTCCGGATCTCGTACGTCCGGGGGGCGGCGTTCGGCGGGGTCACGACGGTCGACATGGCAGACCAAGGGTAATGCGACGCTCGCCGGGCCGCTAAAGTCCGGATCGTGAGCATCCCTCCCACCGGCGAGCAGTACGAGATCGTCTCCGGCGGTCATCGTGCCGTCGTCACCGAGGTCGGCGCGACCCTGCGCAGCTACTCGGTCGATGGCGTCAACGTGGTGCGCGGGTTCGGCGAGCACGAGTCGCCGCGGGGTGGTCAAGGTCAGAACCTACTGCCCTGGCCGAACCGGATCCGTGACGGCAAGTACACCTTCGCCGGAAAGTCGCAGCAGCTCTGGCTGAGCGAGCCGGCCCGGCACAACGCCAGCCACGGGCTGGTCCGCTACGTCCCCTGGGTGCTCGTCGACCGCACCCCGGACTCGGTCACCAACCGAGTGCGCGTCTTTCCCCAGCCCGGCTGGCCCGGCTGGCTGGAGGCGACCGTGACCCACGCGGTGTCGACCGAGGGCCTGACCGTCACCATGTCGGCCACCAACATCGGCGACGGGGACGTGCCCTTCGGGTACGCGGCCCACCCGTACCTGACCGTAGGCGAGGAGACGGTCGACGACGTCGACGTGAGGGTGCCGGCCGCCGCCTACCTCGAGGTCGACCCGGACCGGCTGCTGCCCATCCGCGTCGCCCCGGTCGACGGCACCGACCTGGATCTGCGGGACGGTACGACCCTGGGGTCGCGCAACCTGGACAGCGCCCTGACCGACCTGGCCCGTGACGCTGATGGCCGCTGGCGGGTGACGCTCACCCGGGGCGACCGGACAGCCGAGCTGTGGGGCGACGAGAGCATGGCGTGGGTGCAGGTCTTCACCGGCGGGCCCTACCGCGACAGGTCCGTCGCGGTGGAGCCGATGACCTGCGGGCCCGACGCGTACAACGAGGGTCCGACGCACGACGACCTGATCGTGCTCGCTCCCGGGGACACCTGCACCGGTCGCTGGGGCGTCCGTGGTGCGTAACTAGTCCTTCTACCCCGCTTACGGCGACCTGTAACCCAACCTCAACACCCAGTGTTCACCGATCGGGCGCCTCTGGGTCTAACCTCAGCCCCATGACCGAAGCACCCAGCCGGGCGGCAGACTTCGAATCGCGCGATGACGAGCCTGAGCATCCCGACCCGACAACCGGACCGTCCGTGGCGCCGCACGAGCTCGGCGAGCCGTTGGTCGTGCTGGAGAACGTGCAGAAGCACTTCGGGTCGCTGCACGTTCTCAAGGACATCAACCTGAGCGTCCGCAAGGGCGAGGTCGTCGTGGTCCTCGGTCCATCGGGCTCGGGCAAGTCGACGCTCTGCCGGGCCATCAACCGCCTGGAGACGATCGAGTCCGGCACCATCACCATCGACGGCCAGACGCTGCCCGAGGAGGGCAAGGCGCTGGCCCATCTCCGGGCCGACGTCGGCATGGTGTTCCAGTCGTTCAACCTCTTCGCACACAAGACGGTGCTGGAGAACGTCACCCTCGGGCCGACGAAGGTTCGGCGGAAGTCGGCCGCCGAGGCCCGCCAGCGCGGCATGGACCTGCTGAAGCGGGTCGGCGTGGAGTCCCAGGCCGAGAAGTACCCCGCGCAGCTGTCCGGCGGCCAGCAGCAGCGGGTGGCCATTGCCCGGGCGCTGGCCATGGAGCCGAAGGTCATCCTGTTCGACGAGCCCACCTCCGCGCTGGACCCGGAGATGGTCAACGAGGTGCTCGACGTGATGGTCACCCTAGCCCGACAAGGCATGACGATGGTGGTGGTCACCCACGAGATGGGCTTCGCCCGCAAGGCGGCCAACCGGGTGGTCTTCATGGATGGTGGCCAGATAGTCGAGGAGGCCGACCCGGAGTCGTTCTTCACCAACGCCCAGAGCGCCCGTGCCCGGGACTTCCTGAGCAAGATCCTGACCCACTGAGGCCGGTCTGCGGCCGCAGCAGTTTCACCACAGAGAGGAAGCAATGCAGATTCGCAGCAAGATCGTGGCCCTTGGGGCTATCGGCGCGCTCGCGCTGACCATGGCCGCGTGTGGCGGCGGGGACGGCGCTGGCAGCGCTGATGGCAGCGGGACCCTCACCATCGGTATCAAGTACGACCAGCCGGGCCTGGGCCAGAAGGAGGGCGAGACCTTCAAGGGCCTCGACGTCGACGTGGCACGGTACGTCGCGAAGGAGCTGGGGTACGCCGAGGACAACGTCGAGTTCAAGGAGACCCCGTCCGCCCAGCGGGAGACGGCCATCCAGGGCGGCCAGGTCGCGCTGATCTTCGCCACCTACTCGATCACCGACGCCCGCAAGGAGAAGGTGTCCTTCGCCGGGCCGTACTTCATTGCCGGTCAGGACCTGCTGGTCCGGGCGGACAACACCGACATCACCGGGCCGGACACGATGAACGGCAAGACCCTGTGCTCGGTGACCGGGTCGACTCCGGCCGAGAAGATCAAGAAGGAGTACGCGACCTCGGTCGAGCTGTTCGAGCAGGACACCTACAGCAAGTGCGTCGAGGCCCTGGTCGGCGGCACGGTTGACGCGGTGACGACGGACAACGTGATCCTGGCCGGCTTCGCCGCCCAGCCGCAGTACGCCGGCAAACTCAAGGTGGTCGGCAAGCCGTTCTCCACCGAGAAGTACGGGGTCGGGCTGAAGAAGGGTGACACCGAGCTCTGCGGCAAGGTCAACGCCGCCCTGGAGAAGATGGTCTCCGACGGCGCCTGGCAGAAGGCCGTGGACGACAACGTCGGCACCTCGGGGTTCAAGGTCGACACCGCGACCAACCCGCCGAAGCCGGAGCCCTGCACCTAGTCGGGTACGCGGCCCGAGCTCGTCGAACGTCCTTCGACGAGCTCGGGCCGCAGTGCAGGTCTTCGCACACAGAGGGAGGGACGGGATGAGCGAGCTGCTGGCCGAGTA
>DASQUF010000368.1:0-5467 GCA_035641435.1 Propionibacteriaceae bacterium
GTCGAACTCGCCCCACAGCACCCCGGGTTCGGCGCGGGCCGTGCGCCGCACGGGATCAATGCGGAGGCCCTTCATCGACGACAGATCGAGCAGCAGCCCATCGTCGCAGACGGCCGTGCCGGCGACGTTGTGCCCACCCCCCTTCAACGACAGAAGGAGGTCGTGTTCACGGGCGAAGGTCACGCCCGCGATGACGTCGGCGGCTCCAGCACAGCGGACAATGAGTGCCGGGTGGCGGTCGATCCTTGCGTTCCAGACGGTGCGGGCCGCGTCGTACCCGGGCTCGCCCGGCCGAAGAATCCCCGTAGTGATCGACTTCGTCATCGTCATCCTCCCTCGACTCGTATACCGGTACTGACCGCTCGCCCGGGCCGAACTCATCGCGGCCCGACGAGTTCAGGGGGATGACCAGCCAAGCGTTCAGGCACCGACGGCGGTGCGCCGCACGATCCGATGGTGGCCGGAGTACTCCCGGTAGCGCCACAACATCACGATGACCATGGCCGGCACCATCACAACATGCTGGATCAGGAGACCGGTCATCACCTCGGCCGCGCCGGCCCAGACCATCCCCGCGGCGACCAGGGTCGGCAGCATCATGGCCGCCGCCATCTCGCCCGTCCGGGCGACCGCATGTCCCCGGAGGGCCATCCACAGCACCATGGGCGCGGTCATCGCGACGCCCATCCACAGCACGCGCGCCGGACCCGGCTGCGCGGCGTAGCTCGTACCGACCGCGGCGAGGACCAGTGCGGCCAGACCGCTGAGGACCCCCATCCCCACGAACATCACTGCCAGCATCTCGACGACATGCAGCGCGAAGATCCGCCGGCCCGTCACCTGTCCCGATCTCATCGTTTGGTCGCCTTCCAGAAGTCGTACAGATATGTATGGGTTAGATTAACTCGAACATGCCTGTCTGACAACTGCGGCTCAGGAGCGGTTTGCGTGCCGTCCTGAAGCAATGCGGGAACGAGCCGGAACGCATCGGCCTCGAACGCAAGCTGGCCGCGCTGGACCTCCTGACCAGCGGCGACGAGGATCGGTCAGCGCCTGAGGATGCGAAGGCGCGGCTCGCTGGAAGCCACTACCTCGACCTGACCACCGATGGGAAGAGTGGCCAGCGGGTTGGTGTGGCCGAAGTCGACGTTGCCGAGCACCGGGAGGCCGGCGAGGACGGGCTGCCGCGCGACGATCTCTTCCAGCAGGTCGCGCGTCACCTCGCTGACCCGTTGGAAGCGGCCGATGATCATCCCCCGGATCCCGGCCGCATCCGGCTGCTGCAGCAGCGAGGTCAGGTCGCGGGCGAAGGTGGACGGGTCGGAGAGCTCGTCGTCCTCGACCGCGAGGATCGCCCCGTCCGGGGTCGGCCAGTACGCCGTGCCCTGAAGCAGGTTCAGCGTGCACAGGTTGCCGCCGACGAGCCGACCCGCCGCCTGGCCTTCGGTGAGGGTCCACCAGCCGTCGCTGCGTTGCAACTGCGCGTACGTCTGCCGCGTCAAGACGGATAACGAGTGTCGGAAGCGGCTTGCGGACACTCGTTTGCCGCGTTGACGCGCCTAACGTGCCGGACGGACGAGGTCGGCGGCGTCGATCCGGGCGAGGCGGATACCTTCGTACGGGTCCTCACGGCCAGCCTCGAACAGCAGCAGGAGGGTGTCCCCGTCGGCGCTCACGTCGCAGTAGCCCGCCGGCCCCGGCCAGACCGACAGCGCTCGGCGCCAGCGCCGACCTTGGCTGCTGCTCACCCGCAGCTCGAGGTCGCCCCGGTCCGGACCGCGAAGAACCACCGTGGCGAGCAGACCTTGGCCGGGAAGGTACGTCCCCGACGCCTGCGCCTTGGTGCCGGCCAAGCCGGTCCGCGTCGTGAACGGGCGGTCGAGGGTCTCGCCGCCGGAGGAGGACAGGGCCACCAACCGTTGATGCGAGAGCACGTCGGCCTCGTTGCGGCTCAGGAAGAGCAGTCGACCCCCGGGAAGCTCGGTCACCCCCGACTCGTTCGGCTCGATGCCACGGCGCGGGCGGGCGACAAACCCCAGCCGCCAGGTGTGACCGCCGTCGTCACTGAGGACCGCGTGTGCGGTGTACACCTGCTGGCCGTTCCCGGTCGGCTCCGAGTGGTTGGCGGGCACCACGATCCGCCCGCTCTCGAGCTGGATGCCGTGCGCGGGCCCGGTGGCGTACCACCGCCAGCCCGGCCGGCTCACCGCATCGGTGATCTCGGTCGGATCGGTCCACGACCGGCCCAGGTCGGACGACCGCTGCACCCAGACGCGGCGTCCCTGCTCAGCGGTCACTCGGCCGCCGAGGATGTCGTCCTCGGTCGCCGTCGCGGCATTGGTCATGCTGAGCAGGACCAGGTCGCCGGTGGCTGTCCGCACCGGCGCCGGGTTCCCACAGGTGTAGCCGGCCCAGTGCCGGATCACGTCGAGCTGACCCCAGGTGCGGCCGCCGTCCTCGGATCGGCGTTGTACGAGATCGATTTCTCCGTAGTCGGCCGCGCCGTCCCACCGAGCCTCGGCGAAGGCCAGCATCTGGTCATCCCCGAGAACCAGCAGCGCCGGGATCCGGAACGTGTGGTAGCCGTCGGTGCCAGAAGTGAAGACGGCCACCGCGGCCGAGGGGCTCACCGGCGACTCGCCGAAGGCGGAGGCAGCAGCACGCCTGCCATGCTGCCCCATTCCGCCGCTCGCGAAACCGCGCGACCGCCGGCGCCGTCACCGGGCATGCTGCATCTCATGATCAGTGTCCTGGGGCAGGAGCTGGCTGGCTGGGTGGAGCGGCTGCCACCGTCGCAGCCGCGGATGGACGCGCTCGCCGCCGCGGTGCGGAAGGAGTTCGGCGACCGGGACGAGCCGGTGACGGCCGCCGGGCTGACCGCGATCGAGACCGTCGCCCATCGCTACTGCCGACACCTGCAGCTGGAGCTCCATCCTGAGGGTGACCTCGCCGTCGACCGCATCCCGCCCGGTTGGCCGTCGGAGGACGAGACGGAGATCCGCCGTCACGCCGGGCCCATCTCGTCGGTTCAGCGAACCGACGACGGCCTGGCCATCGTGGCCGTCGACAGCATGCCGTCCTTCGCCGTCAGCCGGACCTTCGTCGAGGCGGCCATCGCCCTGGCGGATGGGGCCCGCGGCGTTGCGCTCGACCTGCGGCGCAACGGCGGCGGCGACCCCGAGACGGTTGCGACCATCGTCGGCTGGCTCTGTGGACCGGGAATCGACGTCTCCGACGTGGTCTACCGCGACCGGGTCCGGCACTGGACCACTCCGGACGGTCCCGCGCTGCCCCCCGACGTGCCCGTCGTGATCCTGATCAGTGACCGCACCTACTCCTCGGGTGAGGCCCTGGCCTACCACCTGCGGGCGCGCGGCCGCGGTCCGCTGGTCGGGCAGCGCACCCCCGGCGCGGCGGACCACGTCACCCCGGTCAACGTGACGCCGAAGGTCCGGGCGATCCTGCCCGAGGCGTACGTGGTCGACACTGTTACCGGGGGCAACTGGGAGGGCACCGGTGTACAGCCCGATGTCGAGACCACCGCCGACGACACCGAGGCAATCGCCCTGGCGACCCTGCGCGACACGGCAGGATGAGGAATGTGACCACAGCGACCGCGCTCAGCGCGCGGTTGCGGGTGGGGTACGCGTCGGGCGGCATCGCCACCGGCGCGTTCGGCACCGTCCCCGGCCTGCTCCTGCTCCCCTACCTGACCGACTCGCTCGGCATCTCCGCCCTGCTGGCCGGCCTGATCGTCTTCCTGCCCAAGGCCTGGGACGTGATCCTCAACCCGATCACCGGCCGGGTCAGCGACCGCTTCGCCACCACCCGCGGCACCCGCCGCCCGTTCCTGCTCTGGGGTGGCATCGGCCTGGCGGTCTGCTTCGTGCTGCTGTTCTCCGGGCCGGTCGCCCCGCCAGGGCTGGCCGGCACCTGGGTGGTGGCCACCTTTCTGCTCTGCGCCACCGCATACTCGGTCTTCCAGGTCCCCTACGTCGCCCTGCCGGCTGAGCTCACCGGCGACTACGACGAGCGGACCCGGCTGCTCACCTGGCGGGTGGCGATCCTGGCCGTGGCCATCCTGCTCAGCGGGGCGACCGCGCCGGTCATCCGGAACGCGCTCGGCTACCCGGCGATGGCGGTCTTCGTCGCGGTGCTGATCGTGCTCGGCGCCGTGGGGGTGTACGCGGGCACGCGTGGGGCGCCCGCGGTGACGGTTCCCGCCCCGCCGGGCGGTCTGCTCGCTCAGCTCAGCGCGACCGCCCGGGTCGAGGACTTCCGGCGGCTGCTGATCACCTTCGGCGTGCAGGCGCTGGCCATTGGCTGCCTGCTCGCCGGCGTGGACTACGTGGCCCGGGTGGTGCTGGGCCGGCCGGGCGCGTCCGCGGTGCTGTTCGCCTGCTTCGTCGGCCCGGCGCTGCTGGTCACCCCGGTCTGGCAGCGGCTGGCTGGCCGGCTCGGCAAGAAGCCGGGCTACGTGGCGGCGTCACTGGTCCTGACCGTGGGCTGCGCTGGGCTGGCGCTGGCCGGCTCGGCGCCCCTCGTAGCGGTCTACGTCCTGGCCGCGGTGACCGGGATCGGGTACGCCGGAGCTCAGCTGTTCCCGCTGGCCATGCTGCCCGACACCGCCGCGCACGACGCCCGACAGACCGGGGAGAACCGGGTCGGCGTCTTCACCGGGGTGTGGACGGCGGTCGAGACCTTGGGCCTGGCGCTGGGGCCGGCGGTGTTCGCGGGCGTGCTGGCCCTCGGCGGCTACCGCTCCTCGACCGGAGACGCGGTGGCCCAGCCGGCGTCGGCCCTCACCGCGATCACGGTGGGCTTCTCGTTCGTCCCGGCGGTCCTCGTGGTGCTCAGCCTCCTCGCCCTGAACGGCTATCGGCTGACCAAGCAGGAGGTGGCGTAGATGGACGCTGAGCAGATCCGGACCGCGCTGGCGGCGCTGCGGCAGCACGACCTGCCGACCCACGGCGGCCGGACCCTGGCCTACGTGTACGACTCCGGGCTCGCCGAGGCCGACGCGATCGGGCGCGAGGCGCTGGCCGCGTACGGGTCCACGAACGCCCTCGACCCGACCGCCTTTCCCTCGCTGCTGCAGATGGAGCAGGACCTGGTCGCCGACGCGGCGGCGCTGCTGGACGGCCCACCGGGAACCGTCGGCACCGTCACCTCCGGCGGCACCGAGTCGGTCCTGCTCGCCGTGCAGGCGGCCCGCGACGCCCGGCCCGAGATCGCCCGGCCGACCATGGTGCTGCCCACGTCGGCGCACGGGGCGTTCCACAAGGCGGCGCACTACTTCGGCGTCCGCCCGGTATTCGTCGAGGTCGACCCGGAGACAGGTCGGGCGGTGCCATCGGCCATGACCGCGGCGATCGCCGACGACACCGTGCTCGTGGTGGCCTCAGCGCCGTCGTACGCACACGGCGTCGTCGACCCGGTGACCCAGATCGCGACTGCGGCGCAGGCA
>DASQUF010000369.1:0-11239 GCA_035641435.1 Propionibacteriaceae bacterium
CTCGAACCCGCGACACAGCGATTATGAGCCGCTTGCTCTACCGCCTGAGCTATCCCGCTGCGGAGCCGGCTACCAGCATGCTGGTCGGACAACGACGCCCGAGGCGCCGGTATTCCGCCGGTGCGCGGCGGCACCGGACCCATCTCCGAGCCCCCATGCGGAATCGAACCGCAGACCTTCTCCTTACCATGGAGACGCTCTGCCTACTGAGCTATAGGGGCGGGGCCGGCTGGTCGCGTTCCTGCCGGCACCGACGCACAAAGATACACACTGCCCCGCGGCCGGGGCGAATCGGAAACCGGATGGAGGAGAGCGGAGATGCGGGTCGAGCACCAGCCCGCTGCCCGCGCCTGCGCCGCGGCGATCCGCACGCTGCTCGCCGCCGCCGACCGACTGGACGACGAGGCGCTGCTGGCTCCGAGCCGCTGCTCAGGCTGGAGTCGGCTGAACGCGCTGATGCACGTGCACCTCGGGTTACAGGAGATGCTGCTCGGCGTCGTCTCTCCGACAGCAGCCGAGCCTGACGTGGATGCGGCGAGCTACTGGCGAACTGACCCGCCGAGCAACGACGGCAGCGCTGACCCGATCATTCATATCGGGTTCCTACACCGGTTCAGCACCGCATACCGACGGCCGCGCGAAGCGGTCAGCCACCTGCAGGTAACCGCGGAGACCGTAGCCGGGGCGGTGGAGCGGATGGTGCCCGGGTGCGTCCGCTTCCAGGGCCATGCGTTGGCGACCGGTGACTTCCTCGCCACCTGGGCCACCGAGGTGGCCGTGCACCACCTGGACCTCGATCTGCCCGACGACCTACCCGGACCGGATCCGTACGCCCTTCGGCTGGCCCGGCAGACGGCCGAGGCCCTGGCCGGCAGCCCGATCGAGGCAGCCACCGACGCTGAGGCGACTCTGCGCGGCTGGGACCGCATCGGCTGACGTCTTCGCACCGATCCACCAGTCGAGCGGCACCGGACCGGTCCGAGCGTGAAGCCGGCCGCTGCCCGCCTGGCGGGTGGTTCTGAGCATGACCCAGGTCGGGACCGGGCCGGTGGCAGCAGGATGCGTCAACCAGGTGGGAGGACAGCATCCTGCTGCTACCAGAAGCGCGGCGGGACTGACCACCACGTACGCGCGGCGCCGATCGGCTAGGGCTTGGGCTGGCCCAGGGTGGAGCTGCCCGGAGACCGGGTGAGGGCGCGTACCAGCACGCCCCCGGCCCGCTCCCGGACAGCCCGCAGCCGGGCCAGCCCAGCCGGCTCGATCCGCAGGTCGACCACCGACCGCGGCGAGGCGCCGAGCGAGTTCTTGTCGTGTTCGAGCTCCACATCGCCCGACGGGCCGAGGTCGATGAAGCGGCAGCCCGAGCTGACCGCGTCCTCGATGGCGGTGACGTGGGTGAGCAGCTTTGCGGTCATGGGCGCCGCGAGCTCACGGATGCTGTAGCTGCCCCAGACGGTGGCGTGCTGGCCGTGCACCAGGAGGATCGACGCGGCGATCGGCCGACCCCGGTACCAGGCGATGAACACCCGGCAGGCTTCGCCGGTCATCGCCGCCACGGTGGCGAACATCTCGTACGGCTCCGCCCGCCGGCCGGGAACCGACAGCGGCTCCGAGCGCGGGATCACGCGCTCGACGCGGGCACGGTAGATGTCGTAGAACACCGGGATCAGCCGGCTACCGGTGTCCTTCTCGACCTCGACCCCGAGCCGGACCGCGCGACTCAGCTTCTGCCCGGTCTCGGGTCCGAACTGGGCCGTCCGGAACGCCCCGATGTCGCCGGCGTAGTCCTGGTCCAGCTCGATCACCTCGGCGCAGCGCCGCTCCTCGGTCACCCCGGGCAGCACCCCGGCCGACCACTGCTCGCTGGTGTGGTGGGCGCCGCCGATCCGCAGCCTCACCGACCGTTCGCGCAGGTCCTGGACCACCGTCCGTACGTCTTCGGCCAGCAGTCCGCCCGTGGCCAGCATGCCGCCGTGGCCGTAGCCGCCGGCGTATCCCTCATCGAGCGGCAGGCCGCTCCGGGACCGTCGGCGCACCAGGGGCAGGACGAGCTGGCGCCCGTCGCGGAGCTGGTAGAACCGGCTGACGTCGGTGCCGCCGGTGGCCGAGGCCACCGCGTCGACGTACTCCGGGGTCTGCAGGGCCGTCGCGCCCGGGTCGTCGCGCAGCACGCCGCGCCAGATGTCCCGGGGAGCCGGGCTGGCCATCTCGACAACGGCGGGGCGTAACCGGACTCGCTCCTCGACAGAATGCGGGATGAGCAGCTGGGCCACGGCCTGCCTCCTCGGTCTTGGCGGACCGGCAGGGATGAACGAGCGTCGCCACACGATTGGTCCCTCGACCGGCATAACTATTCCGACTCAGGCCGCGCCCACATGAGGTGCGTTCTGTCCGGCCTCGACCTGAGTTCGGAGCACCTGCGGCTGTGGATTGCTTTGGGCGACGAGCGTTCGATTTGTTCTGAGCGCCGGCATGCAGGGGCTATTCGTAGCCCAGGACCTCGCGGCGCTTGGCGGCCCAGGAGAAGGCGGACGCCACCCCATCGGCCAACGAGGATTGGGCGGTCCAGCCCAGGAGCTGCCGGGCCCGATCAACATTCGCGTACGCGCCAGTGGCATCCCCGGGCCGGCGCGGTGCCTCCGTGACTGGGACCGGCTGCCCCAGTACCCGCCCGACCATGTCAACCAGCTCCCGCACGGTAACCCCCCGGCCGGTTCCCAGGTTAAGAATCACGCTCGGTTCGCCGACTGCCGCTAGCACCTGGTCGAAGCGCTCGACGGCGCGGACGTGGGCCAGGGCCAGGTCCCAGACGTGAACGTAGTCCCGCAGTCCGGTACCGTCCCGGGTCCGATAGTCCGTACCGGTGACTAGGAAAGCCTCGCGGCGACCCTGGGCGGCCAGGACGAGCTGGCCGAGGACGTGGGAGGGCTCCCGGGCGTGGATGCCGTACCTGAGCTCTGGATCGGCGCCGATGGGGTTGAAGTAGCGCAGGATGACACATCGAATGTCGGTGGCCGCGGCCAGGTCCTGCAGCACCATCTCCATCATCCGCTTGGTCCGCGCGTACGGGGAGCGCGGGTCGGTCGGTGAGTCCTCGTACACCTCGAATCCCTCGACTTCGGCGTAGACCGAGGCCGAGGAGGAGAACACCACTCGGGGGCGGCCGAGCCGCGCAAGCTGGTCGAACAGCTCGAGGGACTTCGTCACGTTGTCCCGGTAGTACACATACGGCATCGTGACCGACTCGGTGACAACTACGCGCGCCGCCATGTGAATAGTGCATTCGATGTCGGGATGATCAGCAACTATCTGGCCGAGCAGCTGGCGGTTGGCGATATCGCCGTGGTAGAAGATGCGGTTCGCGACGAACGCCTCGGGCCCGCTGATCAAGGAATCCAGGATGACCGGTACGTGACCTGCCTGCTCCAGAGCAGTGGCCGTGACCGAGCCGATGTAGCCAGCACCGCCGGTTACCAGAACCTTCACGCCTCGCACGCTAGCCGAGAGAATCCACGGCCCGACCCGATCTGTCGCGATCAGGCAACGTTGCCCCACTTGGCAGACAACAGGTTAATTCCATCCGACACTTTGGCAATCCGGGACCGGGGGGTCTCCGAACCTTCCCGTAGTTCCAAAGGCAGGAAACATGCATGGGGGGCAATGTATGAGCGTTATTCAGCTTTCTGCGCAGTCAGGTAAGCACTCGTCGGACCGGCAACGATTGGTTTCGGTCTCCTCTCGGACTCCAGTGGCCTCTCCAAGAGAGGTCACAATCAGTCTGATTATCCCGACCCTGAACGAGGCGGAGAACCTGGGCCATGTGCTTCCCGAGATCCCCGACCTGGTGGACGAGGTGGTCATCGTGGATGGCGGGTCCATCGATGGCACGGTGGAGGTCGTCCGCGAGCTCCGGCCGGACGCACTGATCGTGCTGGAGCCGCGACCGGGCAAGGGGATGGCCCTGCAGGCCGGTTTCGCGGCGGCCACCGGCGACATCCTGGTGATCATGGACGCCGACGGATCGATGGACCCGATGGACATCGTCACCTTCGTCGCCGCGCTCAACGCGGGCGCCGACGTGGCGAAGGGGTCCCGGTTCCTACAAGGCGGCGGTAGCTCGGATCTGACCCTGGTTCGGTCACTGGGCAACTTTGCGCTGACCCACGTGGTCCGATGGACATTCGGGGGCCGCTACTCCGACCTCTGCTACGGCTACATGGCCTTCTGGCGGCACGTGCTGCCGACCTTCGACGGCGGGGCGGTCGGCTTTGAGGTCGAGACGTTCCTCAACGTACGCACCCTGGCAGCGGGGCTTCGGGTGGTCGAGGTCGCGTCCTTCGAGAGCGCCCGGATTCATGGTGAGAGCCACCTGCGGACCTTCCGTGACGGGACGCGCGTGCTGCGCACCATCGCCCGCGAACGCCGACGGCTGCGCCGAGCCCGAGCAGCGCTCGGTGTCCCCCGGCCGGCGGCCCGGACGATGAACATCACCGTGACGGCGCCCGACCCCGTTTCCGGCCTGGTGGTCAGCCCCTCCGCTGACGCCCAGCGGCACGAGGCCGAACGGTCGTGACGGTCACGACTTCGGTCGTGATCTGCGCATACACCGAACGGCGCTGGAGCCAACTGGTCGCGGCGATTGCCTCGGTCCGGGCCCAGCAGCAGCCGGCCGGAGAGATCGCGCTGGTCATCGACCACAACCAGCTCCTGCTCCGTCGGGCGAGGCAACAGTGGCCGGATCTGTCGGTCCGGCCCAACGCCGGTCCGCGCGGCCTGTCCGGCGCCCGGAACACTGGCATCGCGCACACGACCGGTGAGGTAGTGCTGTTCCTCGACGACGACGCGGAGGCGGACCCCGCCTGGTCAGCCAGGCTGACTGCCCCGTACACCGACCCGGCCGTGCTGGGGGTCGGCGGCTCCGCCGTGCCGGTATGGGAGCAGGCGCCGCCAGGCTGGTGGCCGCCGGAGTTCGGCTGGGTGGTGGGCTGCACCTATCGTGGACAGGCCACCACGCTGTCTGCCGTCCGCAACCTGATGGGCTGCAACATGTCGGTCCGCCGCACTGTGCTCGAGGCCGTAGGCGGCTTCGACGTCGACCTGGGTCGGACCGCGATCGCACCGCTGGGCGGCGAGGAGACCGAGTTGTGCATCCGGGCCCGGTCGCTGTTCCCGGACGGGTGCTTCCTACTCGAGCCGCTGGCCTTGGTGCACCATTGGGTGCCGGCCGAGCGTGCGTCGTGGGGCTACTTCCTGTCCCGCTGCCGGGCCGAAGGAATGTCCAAAGCGCGCATCGCCGCCCGGGTTGGCCAGGGCGCGGCGCTGGCGGCGGAGACGGCCTACGTACGCCGGGTGCTGCCCAGCGGCGTCCGGGACAGCCTCCGCCGCGGGTTACGTGGTGACTGGGCCGCGGTAGTCCGCGCCGGAGCGATTGTCGCTGGCCTCGCCGTCACCGCGACCGGCTACCTCCAGATCCGGTGGACCCGGCTCGCCGGCCCGCGGCGCTTGGCCGGGCCCACCCTTACTCCCGCCCAGCGCGTCGAAGTGCCATCGACCGGCACCGCCCGGATGACAGCCGAACCTGTGCTGCCACTGGTCATTGATGTGGCGGCGCCGGCGACACCCATCGACGCGCGCCGGCCCGGCGGGTCGGCGTACCGGAGCGCCCTCTGCCTGCTCACCCGCAACGGCGACCCGCTGGCGAGGGTGCGGCTCGACCTGCCCGAGCCGGTCCTCCCCGCCACGGAGGTCCTCGCCCGGCTGGCCCCGAAAGTCGAGGCTGAGCCGATCCGTCCTGCCGCCGTACGTGTGGCGGCCAGAGCCCAGCGCCCAGGGACCAGCGTGGTGGTGGCCACCAGGGACCGGCCCGGGCTGCTGCGGGAGTGCATCGACTCGATCATGGCCGGCACGGTGCTGCCGGAGCGCCTGGTCGTGGTGGACAACGCGCCCTCGAGCGACGACACCGCAACGCTGCTTGCCGAGCTGGGCGCTGCTGAACCACGGTTGCGCTACATCCGGGAAGACCGCGCCGGGCTGGCCCGGGCCCACAACGCCGGACTGGCCGCCGTGACGACACCGCTGGTGGCGTTCACCGACGACGATGTGGTGGTCGACCGGCGCTGGCTGGAACGACTGCAGGCGGCGTTCGCCGCCGACGAGCAGGTCGGCTGCGTAACCGGCCTGATTGTCCCCCGCGAGCTGGACACGTTGCCCCAGCAGTGGGTCGAGAGCAACGCGCTGTTCGACAAGGGCCTGCAACGCCGGATTTTCGACGCCGGCAGGCACCGGCCCGACGACCCGCTGTTCCCGCTGACCGCCGGCTCTCTCGGCTCGGGTGCCAACATGAGTTTCCGCACCGAGTACCTGCGGCGTGTCGGAGGCTTCGACGACGCCTTGGGCACCGGCACGGTGGCGATGGGCGGGGACGACCTGGCCGCCTTCTACGACGTAATCACCGCCGGTCTTCGACTGGTCTACGAGCCGGCGGCCATCGTCCTGCACCGGCACCACCGCGACTACGTGGGCCTGCGGCGCCAGACCTACGGCTACGGCGCCGGCCTGGGGGCGTATCTAACTCGAACCGTGCTACGCAACCCGAGCACTGCACTCAGGTTCCTGCGCCACGCTCCTGCGGCCGCACGCCGCGCCCGGCGGATTTTCACTCCACCCGCGCTGGCTGACCTGCCGCCCTACCCGCGTGAGCTGAGCCGGGAACAGTGGCGCGGGCTGGCGTCTGGACCCGGCCGCTACCTGCGCAGCAGGCGGCAAGCCCGAGAGGCGGTGCTATGAGCGCTCCGGTCCCGATCCTGCTGTACCACTCGGTGAGCGACGACCCGCCCGACGCCTTTTCTCCCTACGCGGTGAGCCGGCGGCAGTTCTCAGCGCACCTGGACAGGCTGACCACCCTCGGGTTCACCACCCTGACCGTGGGCCAGCTGCTTGCCGCCCGGGCGACGGGGATGCTGTTGCCGGAGCTGACGGCGGTGGTCACCTTCGACGACGGCTTCGCCGACTTCGCCGCGTACGCGTGGCCGGAGCTGGCCGCCCGGGACCTGGCGGCGACCCTATACGTGACCGCGGGCACCCTGGACGGCACCAGCCGCTGGCTGGCCCCGCTAGGAGGCGGCCAGCTGCCCATGCTGACCCGGCGCCAGGTGGCCGCCCTGGCCGGCGAGGGGTGCGAGATCGGAGCGCACAGCATGACCCACCCGCAGCTGGACTGCATCCCCCGGGCCGCTGCGGCGCGAGAGATCCGGCAGAGCAAGGCGGTCCTCGAGGACGTCTTGGGCCGCCCGGTCGACAGCTTTGCCTACCCGCACGGCTACCACGACCGGACGGTGCGCCAGCTCGTGATCGATGCAGGCTTCACCTCCGCCGCTGCCGTCAAGAACGCGCTCAGCGCGACTGACGACGACGTATTCGCCCTGGCCCGGGTGACCGTGACGGCCGACTTCGATCTCGACCGGCTGACCGACACACTGGCCGGGCTCGGCGTACCCGTCGGCCGGCGTGGTGAGCGGCTGCGCACCCGGTTGTGGCGGCAGGCGCGACGCATCCAGCACCGACGGACAACCGACTCGACGGTGGCGGCCTGACATGCTCACCGTGATCTCACCGGCCCCGCGCGAGGAGTGGCGCGCTGTCCTGGCCAACGACCCGGCCGCGCTGCCCGAGCATGCCCCGGAGTGGGTGGACGCGTTGTGCGCCGCTGGTCGGTACGCCGACGCCAGCCGGTACTACCGGCATCCGGACGGCCGCGGGTTCGTACTTCCGCTGGTCCGCCGTACCGGGCCCGCCGGCCTGGGCGGTTGGCTGCTGTCCTTTCCCGCCGGCTGGGGCATGGGCGGCCTGGTCGGCCCCGAGGTAGACGCCGAGGCGGTCGCCGCGGTGCTGGCCGACCTACGCGCCACCGGTGCCGCACGCATAGCCATCCGGCCCGACCCGCTCGCCTACCCGAGGTGGTCGACCGCGGCAGTGTCGGCCGGAGCGACCCTGCTTCCCCGCCGCGCCCACGTCATGGACCTAACCGGCGGGGTCGATGAGGCGTGGAAGCGCCTCGCCAAGTCCGCTCGGCGTAACGTTCGGCTGGCGGAGCGGGCCGGCGTACGGGTGGAGATCGACCGGACCGGCGCGTTGCTGGAGGCCTACTACCCGTTGTTCCTGCTCTCGGTCAACCGCTGGGCCGGCCGTCAGCATGAGCCGCGGGCGCTGGCCCATGCCCGGGCCCGGCGCCGCGACCCGCTGACCAAGCTGCAGGCGATGGCCGATGCGCTGGGCAAGGCGTTTGCCGTCACTCTGGCCTACGTCGACGACCGGCCGGTCAGCGGCTCGATCACTCTGCTCGGCCAGACCGCCCACTACACGCGGGCAGCCATGGACCGGGACCGGGTCGGGAGCACCCACGCCGGCGAACTGGTGCAGTGGCGGACCATCCAGCTGGCCTGCGACCTCGGCTGCACGGCCTACCACATGGGCGAGTCGGGCGGCTCGACGAGCCTGGCCGAGTTCAAGGAGAGGTTCGGCGCCCAGCCGGTTGACTACGCCGAGCTCCGGCTGGAGCGGCTGCCCTATACCCGCGCCGACCAGGCGGCCCGGAACCTCGTCAAGAAAGTGCTGAGGTTCCGCGATGTCTAGGCTGACCTCACGGCGCCTGGTGGTCATCGCCTCGGTGCTGTTGACCATCGGGGCGCTGCTAGTCGCGTACACGGTTGTCGCGCGGCTGGGGGCTAGGACCGCGGCGCCCAGCCACGTGCTGCTCGACGCCTCCTTCGACGACGGCGTGCTCGATCCGGCGGTGTTCAACACCTGCCACTGGTGGGCCGAGGATGGCTGCACCATCGCCTCCAACGACGAGCTGGAGTGGTACCTCCCGGAGCAGGTCAGCGTGGCCGACGGCGCACTACGGCTGACCGCCGACCGCGACCCAGTACGCGGATCCGACGGCAACCCATACGACTATCGCTCCGGCATGGTGACCACCGGTCCGGCGCCCGAGTCCGAGGACGACGTCCAGGCCAAACTGGCCTTCACCTACGGCACCGTCGAGGCCCGGCTGCGGGTGCCGGCGGGGCAGGGTCTGTGGTCGGCGATGTGGCTGCTGCCGGCCAATCGGGAATCCCGGCCAGAGATCGATGTGCTCGAGGTCATCGGACAGGACCCGGACGAGGTGATCATGCACCTGCACCCGAAGAGCCGGCGGGCCGAGTCGCCCAGCCAGCGCTACCGGGTGCCTGGGCCGGATCTCGCCGCGGATTGGCACGACGTGCGGTTGGACTGGGCACCGAGGCGACTGGAGTTCTTCGTCGACGGAGCGCCGGTGTGGAAGGTCACCGGATCAAAGGTGCCCGACGAGCCGATGTACCTGGTGCTGAACCTGGCTGTGGGTGGGGCTTACCCCGGCCCGCCGGACGAGAGCACCGACTTCCCGGCCACTCTTGCCATCGACCACCTGCGCGTCACGGCGGCCCGAGAGTGAGTGCGACCACGACCGGGCGACCGCGGACAGCGCTGGGCGAGCACCTGCGCGAGCCGATGCGGCGGGCTGCGTACGCGCTGATCCTCGGCACCGGGATCACCTCGGCGCTTGGACTGCTGTTCTGGGCGCTGGCGGCCCGTTTGCTGCCCCCCACCACGGTGGGGATCGGGGCCGCGTTGGTCTCCGCGGCCACCCTGCTGGCCAACATCGCCACCCTCGGCTTGCGCAACGGCCTCGTGCGCTTTCTGCCCGAGGCGGGTGCCTCGACCCGGCGCCTGATCCTGAGCGCTTACGGGCTGTGTGCGGGCGCTGCCACCGTGGTGGCGGCGGTCTTCGTGCTCGGCCAGCCGGTCTGGGCCGCCGAGCTCTGGCTGCTGCGCAGCAGTCCCTGGGCGACGGCCGGCTTCTGTTTGGCCACCGCGGTCTGGGTGCTGTTCATCCTCCAGGACCACGTGCTCACCGGTCTGCACCGCACGGTTTGGGTGCCGGTGACCAACGGCCTGTCGTCAGCGGCCAAGATCGGCCTGCTGCCGCTGCTCGCCTTCAGCGCAGGGTGGGCGATCTTCGCCGCGTCGGTGCTGCCGGCCGCAGTTGTGGTCGCCGTTGTCACAGTGCTGGTGCTCCGGAGCGCACCGGCCGCTGAACCGGGGGCCCGCACAGTCCCCGTGAGCCGGCTGACCCGGTTCGCAGCCGCGGACCACCTCGCCGCACTGCTCTGGCTGGGCACCGCAAGCGTGCTGACCCTGATGGTGCTCCAGCAGCTTGGTCCGGCGGCCAGCGCCTACTACTACATGGCTCACACCATCGCCTACGCGGCGTTCTTGATCACCAGCAACGTCAGCAGCGCTCTGGTGGCCGAGGGCGCCCGTTCTCCCGACCGAACCACCGCGCTGATCCGGGCCGCGGTGCGCAACGCCGCGCTGCTCGTGCTGCCGGCCGTTGCCGTGGGCGTCCTGCTGGCCGGACCGGTGCTGCGGGTGTTCGGCGCCGAGTACGCCGAGCAGGCCACCGTGCTGCTGCGGCTGCTGCTGGTCTCGGCCGTCCCGCAGGTGGTGGTCGGCGTCGCGCTGGCGGCCGCACGCCTGCGCCAGGACCTGCTGACCGTCGTGCTGACCTACGTCGCCCTCGCGGTCACCATCTACGGGGGGGCCTGGCTGGCCATCGGCTGGTGGCACCTGAACGGTGTCGGCATCGCTTACCTGGCCAGCCAGATGCTGGTTGCGGTGGGGCTGCTGGTCAGTGGGCGGTCAGGGATGCTGGTTCGCCGCAGTCCGACCCTTCCAAAGGCTCGAGGCCCATCCGGCGCGCCTCGACTGGCTCCGGGCCCACTCCTGCGTCGCTGGCGCTCCCAGCGCGAGCTCAGAGTCCGTCTCGGGCCGGCCCTAGCTGCGTGTGGCCTGCCCACTACCACCACCACACACCGGCTGCTGACCTCCGACTCCGATGTCCTGGTCGTCGCCCTGGACACGTCCGCCGGCCCGTTGGTGCTCAAGATCGCCACCTCGCCGGCCGCGACGACCGGGCTGGACCGGCACGCCGACGTCATCGTCGGGCTGGGCTCGGAGGTAACCGGCGGGCCGATCGGTCACCTGCTCCCACGCGTCCTTGCCCGGCGGACGCTCGACGAGCACCGGGTGCTGCTCGAGACGCGGCTGCCGGGCGCGGTGTCTGACGACCCGGCGGTGACACCGGTCGCGCTGACCGCTATCACCGCTCTCCATTCGGCGACGGCGCGCCGTAGCCTGGTCGGGCCGGCCCAGCTCCAGT
>DASQUF010000370.1:0-16811 GCA_035641435.1 Propionibacteriaceae bacterium
AGCAGGGATCGGCGCTGCCCAGTACCACCTGGGCCTGCCGATCGGGCTCGTTCTGCTGCACCTGCTGGGCGCCTCGCTGGCCATCGCCGCCGGTACCAACCTGATGCTCTCGGTCCGGTCTCCCCGCCGGGTGGCCGAGCCAGCCGCGGACGGTCAGGTCGCCGGTCGCGCCCGGGTGCCGCTGGGCGGGTAGACGAGGCGGCGCAGCAGCACCACCGCCGGACCGCGTACGCCGGCCCGATCCGAGGCGTACGCGATGATCATGGTGAGCAGCCAGACTCCGACCGCGAACAAGGCCACCGCGGCGGTGCCGACAGATCGACGTCGCGCTCCCAGGTGAAGGCCCTCACTTATGCCGACGTAACGGAGGTGGGCGGCGTCAGGAGCCAGGTCTGCCTGCGGTCGCTGTCCCAGCGGCGGGCCTGACGTACCCGGGTGTTGAGCTCCGGCGGAGACCCGGCCAGTACAGCCAGTGAGGGACCGACCTGGTCGAGGCCGACCCGGCGAGCCAGGGTGACGTGCGGAGTCCATCGGCCATCCTCGAAGCCGGGGTACGCGCGGGTACGGAGGGTGCCCACCACCCGCTGCTGGAGGTCGAGCAGCGCGGCTGAGGCGACTGTCTGGCGGACAAGCACGTAGCCGCTCCGACGGGGCCCGAAGAGCAGCAGGTTGCCGACCACCAGCTCGAGGTCCAGGTCAGCGAACAGGCCGGGCAAGGCCTGGTCGTCGGCCGGATCGACCAGGTCACCCGCCCACAGCGTGACGTGCGGGGCGTGGGACGGGCTGGGCTGGACCCGCCGCGACGTCGGCAGACCGGCATCGCCCAGCAGATTCCACTGGGCCCGGATATCACGATCAGCGGCGTCGTCGAGCAGCAGCTCGACGGACTGCGTCACCGCACACTGCGAGCGTCGGGGTGGACAGATGTCACCTGGACGAGGGAGCGAGTGCCACAACGCTCATCCGTGGCACGAGCGATGGAGGAAGGCGGCATCACCAGGTCCACACTCGCGCGAGCAGTGCCTAAAAGACCAGCGCGTCGATCGCGGCGGCGACGAAGACCAGCGCCAAGTACGAGTTGGACCAGTGGAACAGCCGCATCGGCTTGAGGGCGGCGTCGGTCAGCCCCTGCGCGGCTCGCCACCACAGCTGTCCCGACTCCCAGATCAGTGCGGCGCCGGCGAGAAGGGCGACGGTGAGATAGATCCACCCGGTCCCGGCCACCGGCCAGAGCAGGAACGAGGCAGCCACGGTCAGCGCGGCGTACAGCATGATCTGGCGACCGACGACCACGGCCGACCGCACCACCGGCAGCATCGGCACGGCCGCGGCTGCGTAGTCCTCGCGGTAGCGCAGGGCAAGCGCCCAGGTGTGCGGCGGGGTCCACAGGAACACGATCAGGAAGAGCACCAGCGGCACCCAGGAGACCGACCCGGTCACCGCGGTCCAGCCGATCAGCGGTGGGAAGCAGCCGGCGATCCCGCCCCAGACGATGTTCTGCGGGGTACGCCGCTTCAGCCAGACGGTGTAGACGCCGATGTAGAAGGCGTTCGCGCCCAGCGCGAGAGCGGCCGACAGCCAGTTCACGAACAGCCCTAGCCAGAGCGTCGCGGCCACGCCCAGAACCAGCCCGAACAGCGTCGCGGCCTTCGGGTCCACGATGTGCCGCGGCAGCGGGCGGCGGCGCGTCCGCCGCATCCGCTCGTCGATGTCGCGGTCCAGCACGCAGTTGAAGGCGTTGGCGCTGGCCGCCGCCAGGCAGCCGCCGACCATCGTCAGCAGCACCAGCCGCAGCGGGGGCACGCCGCCGGCGGCCAGGAACATGGCCGGCACCGTGGTGACCAGCAGCAGCTCGATGATCCGCGGCTTGGTCAGCCCGACATAGGCCGCCAGCATGTCCCGGACCCGCGACGCGGTCGGGAGGCCGACGTCGACCCGGGAGCCATGATCACCAGCGGTCACCCGACCCGGCACGTCGATGCTCGTCACTGGCTCCACTTCACTCATGTCGGCGGGAATCACGTAGGGGCGAGTCTATGGGTCCGCCGTTTGGTTATCACTTCACCTGGGCAGATCAGAGGCGTTGCGCCGGTGGCGAGGTGATTACCGACCAGTCACTGTACGCAGCAGGGGGCGGCCCCGATAGGCTCGGAACGTCCCGCGCTGCCCGAAGCTCCAACGTCTCGTGGAAGGACCGCAACGCCGTGACCGATATTCAGACGGCTGACCAGGCCGTAGTTCCCGAGGGATGGACGGACCTGGACTCCCAGGCCGTCGACACCATCCGGGTGCTCGCGGCCGACGCCGTGCAGAAGGTCGGTAACGGCCACCCCGGCACCGCGATGAGCCTGGCACCGGTCGCCTACCTGTTGTTCCAGAAGGTGATGCGGCACAACCCGACCGATACCCACTGGCCGGGGCGCGACCGATTCGTGCTCTCCTGCGGCCACTCCAGCCTCACCCTCTATCTCCAGCTCTACCTGGGCGGGTTCGGGCTCGAGCTCGACGACATCAAGTCCCTCCGGACGTGGGACTCCAAGACCCCCGGCCACCCGGAGTACGGGCATACCGACGGGGTGGAGATCACCACCGGGCCCCTCGGTCAGGGCATCGCCAACGCCGTCGGGATGGCCATGGCGGCTCGCCGCGAGCGCGGCCTGCTCGACCCGGACGCCGCCCCCGGCGAGTCTCCGTTCGACCATCACATCTACGCCCTGGCCTCCGACGGCGACATCGAGGAGGGCGTCAGCAGTGAGGCGTCGTCGCTGGCCGGCACCCAGCGGCTGGGCAACCTGACCCTGATCTACGACAGCAACCGGATCTCCATCGAGGACGACACCAACATCGCCCTGTCGGAGGACGTCGCCGCCCGCTATGCCGCGTACGGCTGGCACGTCCAGACCATCGACTGGACCAACGACGACACCACCTATTCCGAGGACGTCGCGGCCCTGCAGGCGGCGATCGAGATCGCCCGCGGGGTCAGGGACCGGCCCAGCTTCATCCAGCTACGGACGATCATCGGCTGGCCGGCCCCCAAGCTGCAGGGCACCGGCAAGGCCCACGGCGCCGCGCTCGGCGACGAGGAGGTGGCCGCGACCAAGAAGGTGCTGGGTTTCGACCCGGAGCACACTTTCGAGGTGTCCGACGAGGTCATTGCGCACACCCGCAAGCTGCGCGAACGCGGCCAGCAGGCGCAGGAGGACTGGCAGCAGCAGTTCGATACCTGGGCTGCGGCGAACCCCGAGGGCAAGGCGCTCTACGACCGGTTCGTCGCCGACGAGCTGAGCCCGGGCTGGGATGCCCATCTGCCCAGCTGGGACGCCGACCCCAAGGGCATCGCCACCCGTGCGGCCTCGGGCAAGGTGATCAACGCCATCACCCCCAAGATGCCGGAGCTGTGGGGCGGGTCGGCCGACCTGGCCGAGTCAAACAACACCACCCCGGAGGGCGAGCCCAGCTTCCTGCCCACCGACCGGCAGAGCAAGATGTTCCCCGGCCACCCGTACGGGCGGGTGCTGCACTTCGGGATCCGTGAGCACGCCATGGGCGCGATTCTCAACGGGATCAAGGTCCACGGCGGCACCCGGCCGTACGGCGCCACCTTCTTGACCTTCAGTGACTACATGCGGCCCGCGGTGCGGCTGTCCGCGCTGATGCGAGTGCCGGTCCTCTACATCTGGACCCACGACTCCGTCGGCCTGGGCGAGGACGGACCGACCCACCAGCCGATCGAACACCTCGCCGCTCTCCGGGCCATCCCCGGGCTGGACGTGGTCAGGCCGGCCGACGCCAACGAGACCGCGGCCTGCTGGGCCGAGGTGCTGCGGCACAAGGATCGCCCCGCCGGCCTGATCCTCACCCGGCAGGCCCTGCCGATCGTCCCGCGCGGCGAGGACGGCTTCGCCGACACTTCCGGCGTGGCGAAGGGCGCGTACGTGCTCCGGGACGGCGAGGGCGATCCGGAAGTGATCCTGGTCGGCACCGGCTCGGAGGTGCAGTACGCGGTCGAGGCGCAGCGGCTGCTCGCCGATGAGGGAATCTCGGCCCGGGTGGTGTCGATGCCGTGCCGCGAGTGGTTTGACGAGCAGGACCAGGCCTACCGCGACTCGGTCATCCCGCCCACGGTCAGGGCGCGGGTGAGCGTGGAGGCCGGCGTGGCGAGCGGCTGGCGGGACATCGTCGGCGATGCCGGGCGGATCATCAGCATCGACCACTACGGCGCCAGCGCGTCGGGGGCCAAGCTCTTCGAGGAGTTCGGCTTCAGCGGCGCTACGGTGGTCGAGGCGGCCAAGGCCAGCCTGGCCGCGGTCGAGTCGGCGGGCGCACCGACCCATCCTGCGGCGGCCGGACCCAAGGCCCCGGCGGATCTGGAACCCGACCCGGGGGTCACCATCAGCTGAACCGAGCTGGCAATTCCTGACCAAGGAGGAACTTCTCATGAGCGATCGACTCAAGGCACTGGCCGACGCCGGCGTCTCCATCTGGCTGGACGACCTCTCCCGTGACCGCATCACGTCGGGCAATCTGGCCGAGCTGATATCCGATTCTCACGTCAGCGGCGTCACCACCAACCCGACGATCTTCGCCACGGCCCTGTCCAAGGGCCACGCCTACGAGGACCAGATCAGGGAGCTGGCGGCGCGCGACGCCGGGCTGCACGACACCATCAAGGTGCTGACCACCGACGACGTCCGCAACGCGTGCGACATCTTCTCGGCGACCTACGCGGCCACCAACGGGGTCGACGGCCGAGTGTCGATCGAGGTCGACCCGGACCTCGCCCATGAGACCGAGGCGACCACCGCCCAGGCCCTGGACCTGTGGAAGATCGTGGACCGGCCGAACGTGCTGATCAAGATCCCCGCCACCAAGGCCGGCCTGCCCTCGATCACCGCGGCAATCGCCGAGGGCGTCAGCGTCAACGTCACGCTGATCTTCTCCCTCGAGCGCTACCGCGGGGTCATCGACGCATACCTGAGCGGCCTGGAGCAGGCCGCGGCCAACGGCCACAACCTGAGCCAGATCCACTCGGTGGCCTCGTTCTTCGTCTCCCGGGTGGACACCGAGATCGACAAGCGGCTGGACGCGATCGGCTCGGAGGAGGCGGCCGCCCTCAAGGGCAAGGCAGCGATCGCCAACGCCCGGCTGGCGTACGCGCTGTACGAAGACGAGTTCTCCGGCGAGCGGTTCGCCGCACTGGAGGCGCAGGGAGCGAACCGCCAGCGGCCGCTGTGGGCGTCCACCGGCGTGAAGGACCCGGCCTACCCGGACACCATGTACGTCACCGACCTGGTGGTGGCCAACACCGTCAACACCATGCCGGAGAAGACCATGCAGGCGTTCGCCGACCACGGCGAGCTGCAGGGCGACATGGTCAGCGACACCGAGACCGAGGCGCAGCAGCTGATGGACGACCTGGCCGCGGTGGGCATCTCCTACGACGACGTCGTGGACGTACTGGAGCGCGAGGGCGTGGAGAAGTTCGAAGCATCCTGGCACGAGCTGGTCGATACGGTGCAGACCGCACTCGACGACGCCAAGAAGGGCAGGGACAACCCCGGCGCGAGCGCCGACCCCCAGGTGAGTGACGACACTGTCGCCTAAGGGTCCGCGGACCTCGGTGCGGGGCAGTCGATGACCGCGCTCCACGCCAACCCCCTGCGCGACCCGCAGGACCGGAGGCTGCCGAGGATCGCCGGCCCATGCGTGCTGGTGATCTTCGGCGTCACCGGAGACCTGTCCACCAAGAAGCTGATGCCCGCGGTCTACGACCTGGCCAACCGCGGGCTGCTGCCCCCTGGCTTCGCCCTGGTCGGGTTCGCCCGGCGGGACTGGGAGCACCAGGACTTCGCCCGAGTGGTGCACGACGCGGTGAAGCAGAATGCCCGGACGCCATTCCGGGAGGAGGTCTGGCAGCAGCTCTCCGAGGGCATCCGCTTCGTATCCGGCGAGATCGGCGACTGGGACTCCTTCCACCGGCTGGCCGAGACCATCGGCGAGCTGGACAAGGAGCGCGGCACCGGCGGCAACCACGCCTTCTATCTGTCCATCCCACCCGGGCTGTTCGAGACGGTGGTCGGCCAGCTCCGGGAGCACGGACTGGCTGAGCAGACCGATGACCGGTGGAGCCGGGTGGTGATCGAGAAGCCGTTCGGGCACGACCTGGCCAGCGCCCGGGAGCTGAACCGGATCGTCTCCGAGGTGTTCCACTCCAGCTCGGTGTTTCGGATCGACCACTACCTGGGCAAGGAGACGGTGCAGAATCTCATGGCGCTGCGCTTCGCCAACCAGCTGTTCGAGCCGGTGTGGAACAACCACTACGTCGACCACGTCCAGATCACCATGGCCGAGGACATCGGCATCGGCGGCCGGGCCGGGTACTTCGACGGCATCGGCATCGCCCGGGACGTGATCCAGAACCACCTGTTGCAGCTGCTGGCGCTGACGGCGATGGAGGAGCCGACGTCGTTCGAGGCCCGGCAGCTGCGGGCGGAGAAGCAGAAGGTGCTGGCCGCCACCCGGCCGGCGAAGAACCTCGGTCTCCACACGGCCCGTGGAGCGTACGCGGGCGGCTGGGCCGGCGGGGAGAAGGTACGCGGCTACCTGGAAGAGGACCGCATCCCGCCCGACTCCCGGACTGAGACGTACGCCGCCATCCGGGTGGACATCGACAACCGACGCTGGGCCGGCGTGCCGTTCTACCTGCGCACCGGAAAGCGGCTGGCCCGGCGGGTGACCGAGATCGCACTGGGGTTCAAGCAGGCCCCGCACCTGCCCTTCGCCAAGACCGACACCGCCGAGCTCGGCTACAACGCGCTGGTGCTGCGGATCCAGCCCGACGAGGGGGTGACTCTGCGGTTCGGCGCCAAGGTGCCGGGGACCCAGATGGAGATCCGCGAGGTCAACATGGACTTCGCGTACGGCGGCTCGTTCACCGAGTCCTCCCCCGAGGCGTACGAGCGACTGCTCCTGGACGTGCTGCTCGGCGATCCTCCTCTCTTCCCGCAACACCAGGAGGTCGAGCTCTCCTGGGAGATCCTCGACCCGATCCTGGACTACTGGGCCAGCCGACCCGAGCAGCCTGAGCCGTACGAGCCCGGATCCTGGGGGCCCACAGGCGCCGACGCCATGCTGGCCCGGGACGGCTTCACCTGGCGGCGGCCATGACCGGGCGGCGCGAGCGCAGCGAGCTCCAGCCCGTGCGGCGAGCACTGTCATGTTCTGGGCGCGAGCGCAGCGAGCTCCAGCCCGTGCGGCGAGCACTGTCGTGATCATCACTCTGGACGGCACCAGCTCGGCCAAGATCTCCGCGGAGCTGCTGCGGGCGCGGCGCACCGCCGGTAGCCCGGCCCAGGGCATGGTGCTGACCCTGATCGTGGTCTGCGACGCGTCGGAGTTCGCCGACGCGTTGGCGGCCAGCATGGCCGCGGGGCGGGAACACCCGTCCCGGATCCTGCTGGTGGTCAGCAGTGGCGGACGCCAAGCGGGCCTGGACGCGGAGGTGCACATCGGCGAGGGCACGCCCGGCGAGGTGGTCGTGATCCGCATGCGCGGCGCGGTCGCGGAGCATCCGGCGTCGGTGGTACGGCCGTTGCTGCTGCCGGACTCCCCCGTCGTGATCTGGTGGCCGGGCAAGGCGCCGCAGGACCAGGCGGCCGACGAGCTCGCCCAGCTGACCCTCCGGCGGCTCACCGACGCCGCGTCCGCTGCCCGCCCGCGCGCCGCCCTGAATGCCCGGGCCGAGGCGTACTCCCCCGGCGACACCGACCTGAGCTGGACCCGGCTCACCCCGTGGCGGGCGCTGCTGGCCGCCGCGCTCGACCAGTACCCCGCGAACGTCACCGCTGTCCGGGTGGAGGCCGAGAGGAGCAACCCGTCGGCCGAGCTGCTCGCCGCCTGGCTGGGCAGCCGGCTGAAGGTGCCGGTCAAGTACGTGACCAGCGGGGGTCCCGGCATCACGGCGGTGCGGATGACCACCGACAGTGGGGACATCGCCATCACCCGGCCGGACGGTCGACTGGCCGCCTACACCGTGCCCGGCCAACCGGAGCGCCGGGTGGCGCTGAAGCGCCGCGACACCACCGAGCTGATCACCGAGGAGCTGCGCCGGATGGACGCCGACCTCGTGTACGAGCAGACCCTCAAGGCGCTGGCGGACGGAGGTGGGCGATGACCACCCATGGCATCGAGGCAAGGGGGACGACCCCCTTGAGCCCCCGATGACTACTTCGGGACAGGCGGAGATCCTGGTGCACGCGACGGCCGATGAGGTGGTGGACGCGCTGACGGCCCGGCTGCTGGCCCGCCTGGCCGAGATCCAGCGGGACTTCCGGGTCCCCCAGGTCGGGCTCACCGGCGGCCGGATCGCCACCCGAGGGTACGAGCGGCTCGCCACCGACGGGCCCACCTCCGCCGTCGACTGGTCACGGGTAGAGCTGTGGTGGGGCGACGAGCGGTTCGTGCCCGCCGAAGATGACGACCGCAACGACAAGCAGGCTCTGGACCTGCTCGCCGCACCGCTGCGGCTGAATCCCGACCGGATCCACCGGATGCCGGCCAGCGACGGCGGGGTGGACCTCGACGCGGCGGCGGAGGCGTACGCCGCGGAGCTCGGCAGGACCGTGCTGGACATCTGCCTGCTCGGCCTCGGCCCGGACGGGCACGTGGCGTCCCTGTTCCCGGAGCATCCGTCCTCCTACGCCGAGGGCGACGTGATCGCGGTCCGGGCCTCGCCGAAGCCACCGCCGGAGCGGATCAGCCTCACCCTGCCGGTGATCAACCGGTCTCGCGAGGTCTGGTTCCTGGTCAGCGGGTCGGACAAGGCCGCGGCGGCCAAGATGGCGCTGCTCGGCGCCGGTCCGGTGCAGGTGCCCGGGGCCGGGGTGTCGGGAGTCGATCGGACCCTTTGGCTGATGGACGCCGACGCGGCCGCCCAGCTTCCTCCCGACCTGCCCCAGCGTGGCCGAATCTGACGGTCAGGGTCGCGCGGGCTTGCTCGGCGGGTCTGGATCTCCAGCGCGTAGCCGGCGTCCTCGTCGTCGTCGACGACCGCTTCGAAGGAGCTGAACGGGTACGGCCCGGCGTCGCAGGCCCGCGACTATCGGCCACATCGGCCGCCGTGGGAACGGTCCGGTCGCGTCACTCCGGAGTCAGGGCGGCCAGCCGACCGCGCAGGTGCTCCGCCTCGAGCTCGTTGCCGCACAGCTCCAGAGCCCGCGCGTACGCCTCCCGCGCCGCCTGGTCCCGGCCCAGGTCGGCGAGCAACGAGGCCCGCACGGCCGCCAGCCGATGGCTGCGGGGCAGCCAGACGTCCAGGCCGTCGAGCAGGGACAGGCCGGCCGCGGGTCCGTCGGCCTCGGCCACCGCGACCGCGCGGTTCAGCCGCACCACCGGGGACCGGGTCAGCCCCTCCAGCTCGAGGTAGTGCGCGGCGATCCGGTCCCACCGCGTGTCCTCCGCCCGGGCGGCGACCGCGTGCTCGGCGGCGATCAGCGCCTGCAGGCAGTACTCCCCCGCCAGACCGGGCCAGGTGCCGGGCAGCATCGGCTCCAGCAGCGTGAGTGCCTCGGTGATCTCGTCGGCCCGCCACCGGGAGCGGTCCTGGTCCGGCAGCAGGACCAGGTGGCCGGCGGCGTCGGTGCGAGCGTCGCGGCGCGAATGCTGTAGCAGCATCAGCGCAAGCAGTGCGCGGGCCGCTGGTGGTTCCGGCCGGAGGGCGGTCAGCAGTCGGCCCAGCCGAATGGCCTCGGCCGCCACCGTCACCCGGGTCGCCTGATGGCCGCGCGCCGGGGCGTACGCCGAAGTGAATGTCAGATAGACCACGCGACACACCGTCTCCAGCCGAGGCGACAGTGCGTCACCGGTCGGGACCGCGAAGCGCTCTCCTGAGCCGGCCACGGCGCGCTTGGCGCGGGTCAGCCGAGCAGCCATGGTCGGCTCGGAGGTATGAAACACCGCGGCGATGTCGGCCGTCGGTACGCCCAGGACCAGGCGCAGTGTGAGCGCAGCCGCGGCGTCCGGAGCGAGGACCGGCTGAGCACTCAGGAACATCAGCCGCAGCCGCTCGTCGGCGAGCCCGTCGCCAGCGTCCGCCATCACCCGCTGCGCCTGCTGCTGCAGCTCGGCATCGACCGCCAGCAGCGGCTCCTTACGGGCGGCGGTCGCCTCACCGCGCAGACGGTCGAGGATCTTACGCCGGGCGGTGGTGAGCAGCCAGCCGGCCGGGTTGCCGGGCATTCCGTCAGCCGGCCAGTGCGCCGCGGCGGCGAGGAAGGCCTCGCTCAGGCCGTCCTCGGCCAGGTCCAGTCGGCGGAACTGCGCGACGAGGAGGGCGAGCAGCCGCCCCCACTGGTCGCGGAAGACCTCGTCCAACTGCGCACCGCCCATCAGCTGCCATGCTAGGACGGCGCATCGGCGTTGCTAGTGGTCCGGCTCCAGGCACGCCCGCACCTCGATCGGGTCCCCCTCGGACACCACTCCGCACACGTTGAGCAGGTCGTCCAGGTCGTCGGTCTGGACCAGGTAGAAGCCGGTCAGCTGCTCGACGGTCTCGGCGTACGGGCCGTCGGTGACCGAGACCTGGTCCAGCGTGCCGCGTACGACTTTCGCCTCGATGGAAGGCGTCAGCTCGGCGCCACCGGCGACCTGATGGCCCCGTTGGGCCAGCAGCTCGGTGAACCGGCCGTGCAGGGCGTAGACCCGAGCCCGCTCTTCTGGAGCCGCCTCCGCCCAGGTCTTCTCGTTGCCGGGAAACAGCACTGCGTACGTCGTGGTCATCACGTCGTCCTCTCGTCAGTGAGGGCGCACATCGCCCTCACTGGGAATGACGATTATCTAGCCGCAGATTCGATATACGCGCGCGTCGAACATCGCCAGGTGCGCTCGGTGCCGGACGGAGGAACGATGAGCGAAGAGCGCTCTTTCCGTTCGCGAAGAGACCGGCACCCGAAGGGGGCGACGGGTGCAAGACGAGCAGAAGGTCAGTAGATGACCTCGCCCCGATCCCGGCGAGCCCGCAGGGCCTGCAGGGCCTCGGTCAGGATATCGGCCGCCTCCTGGTCGCTACGCCGCTCCTTCACGTAGGCCAGATGGGTCTTGTACGGCTCGATCTTCGGCGGCGGCGGCGGGTTCAGCGAGTCGAGGTTGGCAGGCAGCCCGCACCGGGGACAGTCCCAGGTCTCCGGGATGGTCGCGTCGGCCGCGAAGGCCGGCCGGGTCTCATGACCGTGCGCACAGAAGTAGGAGACGTAGAGCCTGGGAGCGGCGTCCCCGCGCTCCGCCTCGCCCATCGGTCCGGCACCTACCCGGCTCCCCCGGATCGCACTGCCACCCGCCACGTTCGTTCTCCTCGCTGTTGAAGATCTGGGCCAAGTCCTGAAGTGCCTCGCGGGTCCGGTGCTTATGCCTGCAGCTTGTAGAGCAGGCCCAACGCGATGATCGCCGCCAGCCAGACCACGCCGACGATGATGGTGATCCGGTCCAGGTTGCGCTCAGCCACCGAGGCACCGCCCATCGATGACGAGATGCCGCCGCCAAACAGGTCGGACAGTCCGCCGCCTCGGCCCTTGTGCATCAGAACCAGCAGCGCGAGGATCACGCTGGTGATCGTGAGAATGATCGAGAAGATCAAAATGGGGGTGGTCATCCTCGGCACTTAACCTCTCCGGGCCGAAACACGCACGTAGCCTAACTCACTGATTTCGGAATCCGTAACGCTGAACTACAGCGCGGGCAGGTCGTAAAAACGTGCTATGGCAGAGAATTCCTCGATCACCAGGCTAGCCCCGCCGACCAGGCAGCCGTCCACGTCCGGCTGGGCCATGATCGAGCGGACGTTGGAGGCCTTGACCGACCCGCCGTAGAGAATCCGCAGGTCCTGGGCGATGCCCTCGTCGTACCACTGGCCGACCCATTCCCGGATCGCGCCGCAAACCTCCTGGGCGTCCTCCGGGGTGGCGACGCGACCGGTGCCGATGGCCCAGACGGGCTCGTACGCGACCACCAGCGAGCCGATCTGCTCCAGGGTCAGGCCGCCGAGGGCCTCCTCGACGTGGGCGATGGTGAAGGCGACCTGGTCTCGGTCCTCCCGCACCTCGATCCCCTCGCCGACACAGACGATCGGGGTCAGCCCGCGCTCGACCGCCTTCTTGGCCTTGGCGTTGACCAGCTTGTCGTCCTCGCCGTAGTACTGCCGGCGCTCGGAGTGCCCGACCAGGACGTAGCGGCAGCCGAGCTTGGCCAGCATGGTGGCCGAGACGTCGCCGGTGTAGGCCCCGTCGTCGAACGGCGAGACGTCCTGCGCGCCGTACTCGAGCGCCAGCCGGTCGCCCTCGACCAGCGTCTGCACAGTACGCAGGTCGGTGAACGGCGGCAGCACGACCACTTCGGACTTGGCCGGGTCGTGGCGCTTGTCCTGCAACGTCCAGGCCAGCTTCTGCACCAGACCGACAGCCTCGATGTGGTTGAGGTTCATCTTCCAGTTGCCGGCGATCAGCGGCGTACGGGCCATGCTCAGTGCTCCTCGTCCAGTACGGCCAGCCCCGGCAGCGTCTTGCCCTCGAGGTACTCCAGGCTGGCCCCCCCGCCGGTGGAGATGTGGCCGAAGTCGCCATCGGCGAACCCGAGGTCTCGCACCGCGGCCGCGGAGTCCCCGCCACCGATCACCGACAGCCCGTCGACCTCGGTCAGCGCCTGGGCCACGGCCTTGGTCCCGCCGGCGAAGCTCTCCCACTCAGCGACGCCCATCGGTCCGTTCCAGAACGACGTCTTGGCCGAGCTGATCACCGAGGCGAAGACCCGCGACGATTCGGGCCCGATGTCCAGGCCGATCTGGTCGGCCGGCATGCCGTCGGCCGGAACCACGGTCGGCGGGGCGTCGGCCTTGAACTCGGGCGCCACGATGATGTCGGAGGGCAGCACGATTTTTGTCCCGCCGGCCGCCGCGTCGTTCAGGTAGCCCTTGACCGCGTCGATCTGCTCCTCCTCGAGCAGACTGGTGCCCACCTCGTAGCCCTGGGCGGCCAGGAAGGTGAACACCATCCCGCCGCCGATGACGAGGGTGTCCGCGGTCTTGACCAGGTTGGCGATCACCGCCAGCTTGTCGGAGACCTTGGCCCCGCCCAGGACCACGACGTAGGGGCGCTCCGGGTTCTCGGTGAGCCGGCGCAGCACCTCGACCTCGGCCTTGACCAGGCCACCGGCCGCACTGGGCAGCCGCTTGGCCACGTCGTACACGCTGGCCTGCTTGCGGTGCACCACGCCGAAGCCGTCGGAGACGAAGACGTCGGCCAGGGCGGCGTACCGGTCCGCCAACGCCGCCCGCTCGGCGTCGTCCTTCGACTCCTCGCCGGGCTCGTAGCGGACGTTCTCCAGGAGCGCGACCTGGCTGTCCTCGAGGCCGCCGACCACGGTCTCGGCCGACTCGCCGACCACGTCGGCGGCCAGCGTCACCGGCGCGTCGAGCAGCTCCGACAGCCGGGTGGCCACCGGGCGAAGCGAGTACTTCGGGTTGACCTGGCCCTTGGGTCGGCCCAGGTGGGCGAGAACGACCACCTTGGCCCCCGCCTCGCGGAGCTGGTTGAGCGTGGGCAGCGAGGCCCGGATCCGCCCGTCGTCGGTGATGGTCTCGCCGTCGAGGGGGACGTTGAGGTCGCAGCGGACCAGCGCCCGCTTTCCCCGGAGGTCACCCAGGTCCGAAACTGACTTCACTGCCTGTCCTTTCACGGCGTTCGCCGTTCCCGGGGTGACCCCGGTGGCCGAATCTGCACCCCTTGCCTCGATCTGCACCCTCTGCAACGGGTGCAGGTCGAAGATGAGGGTGCTGACCCGCTAGAGCCGGCTGCCGACCAGGGCGACCATGTCGACCAGGCGGTTGGAGTAGCCCCACTCGTTGTCGTACCAGCCGACCACCTTGACCGAGTCGCCGATCACCTTGGTCAGCCCGGAGTCGAAGATGCAGGACGCCGGGTCGGTGACGATGTCGGTGGAGACGATCGCGTCCGTGGTGTAGCGCAGGTAGCCCTTGAGCGGACCGTCGGCAGCGGCCTGGACGATGGAGTTGACCTCCTCGACGCTGGTCTCCCGGGGTGCGGTGAAGGTCAGGTCGGTGGCCGAGCCGGTTGGCACCGGGACACGCAGCGCGTACCCGTCGAGCTTGCCCTTGAGCTGCGGCAGCACCAGGCCGATCGCCTTGGCCGCACCGGTTGAGGTGGGCACGATGTTGAGCGCGGCGGCCCGAGCCCGGCGCAGGTCCTTGTGCGGGCCGTCCTGCAGGTTCTGGTCCTGGGTGTATGCGTGGATCGTGGTCATCAGGCCCTTGACGATGCCCAACCCGTCGTCGAGCGCCTTGGCCATCGGCGCGAGGCAGTTCGTGGTGCAGGAGGCGTTGGAGATGATGTGGTGGTTGTCCGGGTCGTAGTCCCCGTCGTTGACCCCCATCACCACGGTGATGTCCTCGTTCTTCGCCGGAGCGGAGATGATCACCTTCTTGGCCCCACCGTCGAGGTGGGCCTTGGCCTTGGTGGCGTCGGTGAAGAAGCCGGTGGACTCGATGACGACGTCGACTCCGAGGTCGCCCCAGGGCAGGGCGGCCGGGTCCTTCTGGGCCAGGATCTTGATGTGGTCGTCACCGATCTGGATCCCGTCGTCGGTGATCGAGATGTCCGACGGGTACGGGCCGAGGACGCTGTCGTACTTGAGCAGGTGGGCCATCGTCTTGACGTCGCCCAGGTCGTTGGCGGCGACGAGATCCAAGTCGGCGCCGGCGGCTACTGCGGCGCGGTAGAAGTTGCGGCCGATCCGACCAAAGCCGTTGATGCCAACACGAACGGTCATGGGAACGAGCTCCTGTTCTAAGGCGGGTGGGTCCTCCGGTCACGAAGGACCAGAGGACACCTTAGCCAACTCTCGGTACCCAGCTACGACAACGTTTCCCGGTGGTCACACCCACCCCCGGCTGGAGACGAGGGCAGTAGACGGTGGACTCTCCGCGGACCCGGATCGGAGCGTGGACGGGCCTGGCGGGAGCACCGGAGCTTGCGAAGGTGCGGATGGTTGCGACGAGGCGGGTCTGCCGAGGGTCCACCGTCCAGTAAGCGAGGAGCTCAGTCCACCTGTTCCAGGAGATCGGCGCTCAGGTTGGCCTCGGTGCCGGCGATGCCCAGCTCGGCGGCCCGCTTGTCGGCCGTGGCCAGCAGCCGTCGGATCCGGCCGGCCACGGCGTCCTTGGTCAGCGGCGGGTCGTGCAGCTGGCCGAGCTCCTCCAGGCTGGCCTGCTTGTTCTCCACCCGGAGTACGCCGGCGGCGCGCAGGTGCTCCGGCACGTCGTCGCCGAGGATCTCCAGAGCCCGCTCCACCCGGGCTCCGGCCGCGACCGCGGCGCGGGCCGAGCGCCGCAGGTTGGCGTCGTCGAAGTTGGCCAGCCGGTTCGCTGACGCCCGCACCTCGCGGCGCATCCGCCGGTCCTCCCAGGCCAGCAGCGACTCGTGCGCACCGAGCCGGGTGAGCAGCGCGGCGATGGCGTCGCCGTCACGGATCACCACCCGGTCGACGTTGCGCACTTCCCGGGCCTTGGCCACGATGCCGAGCCGACGCGCTGCGCCGACCAGGGCCAGTGCCGCCTCTGGACCTGGGCAGGTGACCTCCAGGGCCATGGACCGGCCTGGCTCGGTCAGCGAGCCGTGCGCCAGGAACGCGCCGCGCCAGGCGCCGACGCAGTCGCACAGGCCGCCGCTGACCACCTGGGCGGGCAGGCCGCGGGCCGGTCGGCCGCGCGAGTCGATGAGTCCGGTCTGGCGGGCCAGCGCCTCGCCGTCGGAGATCACCCGGACCACGAAACGGGTGCCCCGGCGGAGTCCGGCCGCGTTGACCACCATCAGGTCGCTGTCGTGGCCGAACACATCGTTGATGTCGGTGCGCAGGCGGCGCGCCGCCGCGCCGGTGTCCAGCTCGGCCTCGATCACGATCCGGCCGCTCACGATGTGCAGACCCCCGGCGAACCGCAACGTCGCCGCGACCTCTGACTTCCGGCAGCAGGGCTTGGCCACTTTGATCGTCGCCAGCTCCGCCTTCACCTGTGCGGTCATGGCCATTCGGACATGATGCCACGGGCCATGCCCGGACGATCCGGCGTCGGACAGATTCACGAGCACGGGGGACGACCCCCGTGAACCCCCGTACAAACTAGATTCCCATCACCTCGGCGTACGCGGACGCCAGGCGGAGCGGATCGTGCCGGGCGCTGCCGTCCCGGGCGGCCAGATCGGCCACCACGAGCCGGGCCCCGAGCGAGTCGACGAAGGCCGGAAGATGCGTGTCGTCGGCCGCGAACCGGCTGTCGGCGAGCACCACGTCCAGCCGCAGGTCGGGGGCGTGCTCGGCCAGCAGCTCGACGTGCCGAGCGGCCGAGAAGCCCGCGGTCTCGTCGGCCGGGACCAGGTTGAGGGCCAGGATCCGGTGGGCCGGGGTGCTGTGGATCGCCGCGGCCAGCTTGGGCACCAGCAGGTGCGGGATGACCGAGGTGAACCACGAGCCCGGCCCGAGCACGATCCAGTCCGCCTCCATCACGACCTCGACCGACTCCAGGCAGGCCGGCGGGTCGGTGGGCATCAGGCGGACGGCGCTCACCTCGCCCGGCGTGGTGGCCACGTTGGCCTGGCCGCGGACCTGCGAGATCTCGTCGGGGCGCGCGGCGTCGACGCCGATCACGTCGGCCTCGATCTCCAGCGGCACGGAGGCCATCGGCAGCACCCGGCCCTCGGCACCGAGGAGCTGGGCCACCATGTCCAGGCCGGCGACCGGGTCCCCCAGCC
>DASQUF010000371.1:0-11925 GCA_035641435.1 Propionibacteriaceae bacterium
TTCCCGAGCAAGGGGGGCGACCCCCTTGGACCCCCGCCGCGCGCGCAACTACACCCGGGAGCGCGCGATTTCCCGAGCAAGGGGGGCGACCCCCTTGGACCCCCGCCGCGCGCGCAACAACACACGGGAGCGCGCGATTCCCCGAGCAAGGGGGGCGACCCCGTGGGACCCCTTCGGCGGATCTTCACCGTTCTGTTCTCCCTCCTTCTGGTGCTACTGGCCGGCTGCGGCCGGATCCCGTCGACGCCTACCCAGCCGAACCTCGGCGATGGCCTGGCGCCGGGGGAGTGTGAGTACGCCGTGGCCGGCGAGGCCGCCCGGCCGGTGGAGCTGCCACCGACCACGGGCGTAGCCACCAGCGGGACCATCGGCTACGTGCTCGAGATGACCGAGGGCGCGGTGACGATCACACTGGACCAGGCGAAGGCGCCGTGCACCGTCAACTCGTTCGTGTCGCTGGCCCGCCAGGGCTACTTCGACCAGACCCGCTGTCATCGGCTGGCCGACTCCGGGCTCTTCCTGCTGCAGTGCGGGGACCCGACAGGCACCGGCAGCGGCGGACCGGGCTACCAGTTCACAAACGAGACCGACGGCACCGAGTCCTACGTCCGCGGGGTGGTGGCGATGGCCAACGCGGGCCCAGGAACCAACGGGTCGCAGTTCTTCCTGGTCTGGGACGACTCGACGGCCCTGAACCGGACGCCGAACTACACCATCTTCGGCACGCTCGACGCGGCGAGCCGGGACGTGGTGGCGGCCATGGCCGCCGAGGGTCAGGACGGCAGCAACCCCGATGGCACCGGCCGGCCCAACAACCCCAGTGAGATCATCCGCGCGACGCCGTCCTGAGGTGGTCACGCCTGGTTCGCCGCTGCTGTGGTGGGACGGTTTCGCCGTCGCGTTCGTGCTCACCTGCGTCGTCGAGCTGCCCGCCTATGTCCTCGCGTTCGCCACGTTGGGCTGGTGCCGGGTGCAGCCGAGTCCGGCACGGCCGCTGACCGTGCTGAGCGCACTCGGGGTCGGCCTAGCCGTCAACCTCATCACTCATCCGGTTCTCTGGGCGGTGGCACGCGGCCTGAGCGGGCCGGGCGAGCTGCTGGTCGCCGAGCTTGCCGTCGCGGTGGTCGAGGGGCTGTTGATCTTCGTTGTGGTGCTGCATCGCCGCGGCGAGGAGAGCTGGACCAGCCGCCTGCGGTGGTCGCTGTTGACCGCAGTCGGGGTCAACACGTTGTCTCTGCTCGTCGGGCTGGTTGTCCTGCCACTCGTGATCTAGCTCGTCTCGGAGGCGTTGCCGGCCACACCGTCCGGGGCCAGGGCCATCGGTTAGCGTGGGCAGGTGCCCGCTGTGGACCCGTCAGCCTGGGTGGCCCCGACCGCGGTCGTGAGCGGGGACGTCACGATCGGCGCCGGGTCACGGGTGCTGTCCGGCGCAGTCCTGAACGGCGACCGCGGCCCGATCCGCATCGGCTCCGATGTCGTGATCATGGAACAGGCCGTGCTGCGGGGTCGGCCCGACCATCCGTTGTCGATCGGCGACGCCGTCCTCGTCGGTCCCCACACTCACCTCAACGGCACCGAGGTCCAGGACGAGGTCTTCATCGCGACCGGCGTGGCCATGTTCCCCGGCTCCGTGGCGGGGACCGGGTCCGAGCTCCGCGTCTCCAGCGTGCTGCACGTCAACTCGGTCCTGGCCCCGAACACCGTGGTGCCCATCGGGTGGATCGCCGCCGGCGACCCCGCCCAGCTCTTCTCGCCCGACCGTCACGACGAGCTGTGGGCGGTGCAGGAGCCGCTGGACTTCCCGGGAACGGTGTACGGGGTGCCGCGCGGCACGTCGATGCGCGAGATCATGCGACGCCAGAGCGAGGCCTACGGGCCGCGATGACCGACCCCGGTCGAGGCGGAGGAAAGCCTTACCCGCGCACCTTGTCTCGCCAGCCGGGGTCCGCCCTCTTGGGCTTAAGGCTGAGCAGGATCATCGCCACGATGATGATGCCCAGCCCGAAGAATCCACCGATGATGTAGGCGGCGAAGCCGTGACTTCCGCGCGGCGTGACCGTGCCCGGCTCGCCGGCCGTGGGGGACGGTGGCAGAACGTCGAGCGGGATCAGGAGCAGGAGCTCCCCGATCCAGCTCACTTGTCCCCTTTGCGCCGATAGCGCAGCAGAAAGACTGCGGTCACCAGGGCGATGGGGGCGAGCAGGAGGATGATCAAGAGCGGCGCGAAGTCGAACTGGTTGGGGGCAACGTCGAGGACCACGTGCAGCATCGCGCGTCAGCTCCTTCGGCGTTGTCGGGCGGGCTGTTGCCTACCCACACTTCCATACCCCACCCACTCACAGATGCAGGAACCGGCGCATCACGGCCAGAAACACCTCCGGCTGGTCGCTGTGCAGCCAGTGGCCGGCGTCTTTGACGGTGACGAGCTGGACGCGAGGGAACAGCGCCCGCATCGCCGGGGCATAGTCGGGCCGCACGTAGCCGGACCGGGCCCCGGCCAGCCACAGCACCGGACCGGGGTAGGGCTCCGCGTCCGGGTCCGCCCAGCTCCCCATCTCCTCGAGCCGATCGCCCAGCAGCGCAAGGTTCATCTGCCAGCGCCAGCCGCCGTCGCCCTCCGGCTCGCGGCGCAGGTTCTGCAGGAGGAAGCTGCGGATACCGGGGTCGGAGACGTAGCGGGCGAGGTGCCCGTCGGCCTGGGTGCGGTCGGTGAGCGTGGCGAGGTCGAGGGAGCGCATGCCGTCGACGTACCGGGCGAAATGGCTGACCTCGGCCGTCGCGGCCGGCGACACGTCGACCACCGCGAGCCGAGCCACCAGCTCGGGATGGTGAAGGGCCAAGGCCATGGCCACCTTGCCGCCCATCGAGTGCCCGACGACCGCGTACGCCTCGCCGTCGCCGGTCCGTCGCAGCAGGCGCGCCACCTGCGCCGCCATGTCGGGGTAGGAGAAGGTCTCGGTCCAGGCCGACCGGCCATGGTTGGGCAGGTCGACCAGCAGGACCCGCGCCTGGTCGGCGAGCGCCTTGGCGACCGTGGTCCAGTTCCGTCCCTGGCCGAACAGGCCATGCAGGAAGACCACCCGTGGGCCGGTCGTGCCGAGGCTGGTGCTGAACAGGGCCTCGGGCTCGGAGTCGGTCACGGTCGGCGCGACCAGCACGCGGTGTGCCAGTGCCGGCGCTCCTCGACCGGAGAGGACGACAGTAGTCCGGGCGTCTGGGGCCAGGCGACGATGTGGGCCTGTCCCGGCGGGATCGCCTGGGAGCAACCGGGGCAGCGGTAGCTCTTGGTCGCCGCGGAGCCGGGCACGGTTCGGAGTACCCACGTGCCGTCGGCCTTGTCGGCCGAGGTGGCATGGCCGGCGCCTAGCGGACGCGCCGGCCGGAGATGCTTGCTGACCCGGCGTGCCACGGATCGAGTCTGCCAGGGCGGTACGCCCGCTAGAGTTGGGCCCCGTGCGTCTGGTGATTGCCCGCTGCCAGGTCGACTACGCAGGGCGGCTGACCGCCCACCTGCCGATGGCCACCCGGCTGATCCTGGTCAAGGCCGACGGGTCGGTCTCGATCCACGCCGACGATCGGGCGTACAAGCCGTTGAACTGGATGAGCCCGCCCTGCCGGATCACCGAGAGGGTCGCTCCGGACCCCGACCCGGCGGCGCTGGCTGCGGAGCCGCTCACCGCGGTATGGGAGGTCCACGGTCGGGACGGGGACACCCTACAGATCTCCATCGGGGAGGTGTTCCACGACTCCAGGCACGAGCTGGGGCTCGATCCCGGACTGCAGAAGGACGGCGTGGAGGCGCACCTGCAGGCCCTGCTGGCCGAGCATCCCGAGATGCTGGGCCAGGGCTGGTCCCTGGTCCGACGGGAGCATCCGACCCCGATCGGCCCCGTGGACCTGCTCTGCCGCGATGCGGGCGGCCGCTATGCCGCGGTGGAGGTGAAGCGGCGGGGGGAGATCGACGGAGTCGAGCAGCTCACCCGCTATCTCGAGCTGATGCGCCGCGACCCCCAGCTCGGCCCGGTAGCGGGGGTGTTGGCGGCCCAGCAGATCAAGCCGCAGGCGCGAGTGCTGGCCAGCGACCGCGGCATCGCCTGCGTCACCTTGGACTACGACGTGCTCCGCGGCCTGGACAACGCGGCCGACCGTCTCTTCTGAGCCGCTGGTGGCGTGTCGGCCAAGTCTCTTACCGTTTCGCGACGCCCAGGCACGCACCGCGCGGCGTTCACCTCGGTCGCGTGCGACTCGGCAGCCCTCCCTCGTCGGCCTTGCGATGCACGCACCTGAACGCCGTCAAACGGCAAGGAACTTGGCCGACACGCCACTAGTCGCGGGAGGCGTGCGCCAGCTCGCGCGGGGAAGGCTCCGCGGACTGGGTGGGTTCCTCGGTCGCCGTTGTCTCCTCGGCCGGATCGTCGCCCGGGAAGTCGGGCAGCTCCCGCAGGTCCAGGTCCGGAACCTCGGGCAGCTTCTCCGCGGCTTCGGCGGCCAGTGCGCTCAGCGAGGTGAGCTGGCTGAGCATCGCCTGCTTGCGCCGAGTGAGAAGGTCCTGTTCGTGGCGCATCTGCCGCCGTTGCCATGCGAACTCTTGGCGGGCGCGCTCGTCGATGGTGGAGGCCTGCTGCTGTGCCCGCTTGACGATCTGCTCAGCCTCGGCGGTCGCCTCGAGTTTGACCCGCTCCGCCTCGGCGAGGGAGTCCAGTCGCAGCCGGGCGGCGCGCTCGGTCTCCTCCGTCAGGTGCTCGCTGGCCGCCTGCTGCTGTTCGGTGGCGGACGCCAGCAGCGCCGATGCGGTCTGCTGAGCCTCCTTATGGGCCTTCTCCAGCTCGGACAGGGTGCGGCTGCGCTTCTCAGCAGCCTGCTGGCTGATCCGGCCGGCATCCTTCTCGGCGGAGGCCCGGATCGCCTCAGCCTCGAGCGTGGCGGTCTGCACCAGAGAGTGGGCGGTGGCTTCGGCCTCGTTCTTCACCGCCTCGGCGGCGATGCGGGCGGCGCCCAGCAGCTGTTCGGTCTCCGTCCGAGTCCGGAGAGCCACCTCCTCGGCGTCCCGCTCGGCCTGCCGGCGTAAGTTGTCGAACTCGCGCACCTGCGCCTGTCGCATCTCGTCGAGCTCGGCATTGACGGTCTCCCGCCGGCGGTCCAGCTCGGTCTGGGTCTCCTCAGTCAGCTGGTCGGCCTCCCGGGCAGCGCGGCGGGTCACGTCGCGGGCCTGCTCCTCGGCGATCCGCAGGATCTCCTGAGCCCGGTGGCCGAGGCCGGTGAAGTCGGCTGGTCCAGACATCGTCACCGTCTCCTCTCGGGCCGCCCGAAGCTCGGTGTTCTCGGTCTTCAGGACGTCACACCGCTGCTTCAGCTGGTCCAGGTCAGTCTTGGTCTTTCGTGCGTACCGGTCGACCACCTCGCGCTGGTAGCCCCGCCGGACGACGGGGAACAGGTCGGACGAGGATTCGGCGGGCCGGGATGTGGTCACGGCAATCTCCCAGGAACGGTGTGCGAACAGGTGATCCCCCGTGTTCCGGACAGATTAACCGCGTCGCTGCCGCCTGGCCGTCATCTCCATCGGCGCGCCGCCTCGGGGATGTGGAGCCCGCCACCGGAAACTAGCTGGAGCCGGACGGACGCTGCTGGCCGGACAGGTGCTGCGTGCCGGCCGGCGCATCCGTGGACGAGATCAGCACCGTCGCGTCGCCGTCGATCTCCGGCTCGGGCTGCGGCTGGGGCGCCGACTTGCCGCCACGGGACCCGCCGCTCTTGCCTTCGGCGGCCTTCGGCGTACGCGCCGGGGCGCTCGACACCGTCTCGGTGGGGGCGTCGTCGGCGGGGATCTCGTCCTTGCGCTGCTCCGGGCCGTTCGGCGCGGGCCGCAGCAGGGTGGGCTCGCCGGTCTCCTCGCCCTCCAGATCAGCCGGGTCGTTCAGGTCGGGGAAGGCGTTGGCCGTCTGCTCGGCGAGGGCCGACAGGCTGGCCAGCTGGCTGAGCACCGCCTGCTTGCGCTGGTGCAGCAGCTCGGTCTCTCGACGCAGCTGCTGCTTACGCCAGGTGAACTCCTGCTGGGTCCGCTCGCTGATCGCGGTGGCCTGCTTCTTGGCCGTGGCGATCCGGGCGTCGGACTCGCGCACCGCCTCCTCCTTGGCGTGCTCGGCCTCGGCCAGCGCCTCGGCCCGGATCCGGGCCGCCTCGGCGATATCGGACTCCAGCCGTTCGGCCGACTGGTCGTGGTGCTTGGTGGCTTCGGCCAGCAGTTCCGCGGTGCGCGCCTGCGCCTCGTCGTGGGCCTGCTTCAGCTGAGCGACCGCCTGCTCGCGCTCGGCGGCGACCCGCTGGCGGATCTCGGCCGCCTCGCGCTCGACCGTGCGGCGCAGGTTCTCGGTGTCCAGGTAGGCGTTCTGCCGGGTGGTCTGCGCCTCGTGGTCCGCCTCGCGCCGCATCGACTCCGCCTGCCGGCGGGCCGCGGCGACCAGCGCCTCGGCCTCGCTCTTGGCCTTCTCGACCTGGGCCTGGAGCTCGGCGTGCAGCTTGCCGCGCAGCTGGTCGATCTCGGCCACGCCGCCGCTCTTGATCGCGTCGCCCTCGCGGGCGGCCGTGGTGCGCAGGCTGTCGGCCTCCCGTCGGGCGTTCTCCTTGACCTTCTCGGCCTCGATGGTGGCGTTCTCCACCAGCTCCCGCGCCTGCTCCTGGGCCAGCCGCAGGATGTCGTTGGCCCGCCCACCCAGGTTGCTGTAGTCGAGGTCGGAGGCGGTGCCCTTGTCGGTGCGCGCGGCCACCTGGTCCTGGAGGGCGGCTACCTGCTGCTCGAGCTGGGTCGCTCGGCGCCGCGACTGGACAACGCTCGCCTCCAGCGTGCGGACGTAGTCGTCGACCGCGGTGCGGTCATAGCCGCGCAGGGCGGTCGGGAAGTTCCCGACGGCGCTGGCCGCGTCATCGAACAGGCCCAGCCCTGTGTTGTCCGTGGAGCTCACCGCACAAACCTCTCCCGATCTTCGATGTTCACTCTGGCGTATTCCCTGTATATCGCGCCCATGCCCGAGCGAACCCCCCCGCTCAACCCTCGACCCGGTTGTGGGCGGCGGGCTCGACCAGTTCGATCAAGACCCCACCGGTGTCCTTCGGATGGACAAAGTTGATCAGCGAGCCGCGGGTACCGACCCTCGGTGCATCATAGAGCAGCCGTAAACCTTGCCGCAGGAGAATGCTGGATGCGGTTCGGACATCCCGCACGGTGTACGCGAGGTGGTGCAGGCCGGGACCACGGCGCGCGAGGAAGCGGTGCACGGGTGAGTACTCATCCACCGGTGCGACCAGCTGCAGGTGGGTCCCGGACCCGCCCGGTGCGGCGGCGAGCATCACCTCCACCACCCCCTGGTCGGTGTTGGTCTCCCGGTGAGAGACCCTCAGCCCGAGGACCTGGGTGTGCAGCGTGACGGCGGCCTCGAGATCGTGAACGGCGAGCCCGATATGGTCCAGGCCGACCACGCCCGGCAGCGCCTCGGGGTCCGCCCACGTGGTCATCGCAGGCATGCTAGTCCCAGCAAGGGGGCGACCCCCTCGAACCCCCTCCACGCGCAACAACACACGGGAGCGCACGAACCCGTCCGCTCGTCTGGGCTGGCAACCGCGGGCGGTGTACAACTGCGGTATGGGTTCAGTTCTTCTCGACGGGGCGCGTACGCCGATCGGCAAGTTCCTGGGAGCCTTCGCCGATGTTTCCGCCACCGAGCTCGGCGGGTACGCCATTGCTGGAGCTCTGCAACGGTCCGGGGTCGACGCCCTTGAGGTCGACTACGTGATCATGGGTCAGGTGCTGCAGGCCGGCGTCGGGCAGGCCCCGGCGCGCCAGGCGGCGGTCCGCGCCGGCATCAGGATGAACGTGCCGTCCCTGACCATCAACAAGGTGTGCCTGTCCGGCCTGAACGCGGTCGCGCTGGCCGACCAGCTCATCCGAGCCGGAGAGTGCGACGTGGTGGTGGCGGGCGGGATGGAGTCCATGACCTCCGCACCGCACCTGCTTCCCAAGTCCCGGGCCGGCTTCAAGTACGGGAACGTCAGCCTGCTCGACCACCTGGCTGCGGACGGGCTCTGGGACGTCTACACCGAGCAGTCGATGGGTGCGCTGACCGACGCCACCAACTGCGGCGAGGTGCTGGTCAGCCGGGCCGACCAGGATGCGTTCGCCGCGCGCTCCCACCAGCGCGCGGCCGCGGCTACCGCCAGTGGCGTAATGGGCGAGGAGATGGTCGAGGTCAAGGTGCCCCAGCGTCGCGGACCTGACCGGCTGGTCGCGACGGACGAGGGGATCCGCGAGGGAGCGACCGCAGAGTCGATGGCCGGGCTACCGCCGGCCTTCGGGCCCGACGGGACGATTACCGCCGGGTCGTCCAGCCCCATCTCGGACGGGGCGGCGGCGTTGGTCGTGGCCAGCCGCGAGGCGGCCGATCGGCTCGGGATAACGCCGTTGGCCGAGGTCCGGGCCCACGGCATGGTGGCCGGACCGGACTCCTCCCTGCAGATGCAGCCGGCCGAAGCCATCCGGGCGGCCTGTCGTAAGGAGCAGATCGGGATCGGTGACCTGGACCTGATCGAGATCAACGAGGCGTTCGCCGCGGTGGGGGTGGCCAGTGCCCGGGCCCTGGGCCTGAGCGACTCCGAGACGGAGGAGAAGGTCAACATCAACGGCGGGGCGATCGCCCTCGGTCATCCGGTGGGCGCCTCGGGCGCTCGGCTGGTGCTCACGCTGGCGTACGCCTTGCGCCGGCAGGGTGGTGGGACCGGGGTGGCCTCACTCTGTGGCGGCGGCGGGCAGGGCGACGCGCTGATCCTGCGCTCCCTGTGACGGGAGCGACGCGCTGACCCCCGCGTCGCGCGTGGACAACGAGCTGGCCGAGTTGCTGGCCGCGGTCCGCGCCGGACGTCCGCGGGCGATCGGTCGGGTGATCAGCCTGGTCGAGAACCGGTCACCGCAGCTTCCTGCGCTGGCCCAGGCCCTGGCGCCCGACACCGGCCGGGCCCACGTGATCGGACTGACCGGGGCCCCGGGGGTCGGCAAGTCGACCACCACGGCGGCCCTGGTCGGCGCCCTGCGGGAGCAGGGACGGCGGGTGGGGGTGCTCGCTGTCGACCCGAGCTCCCCGTTCTCCGGGGGTGCCCTCCTCGGCGACCGGGTGCGGATGCAGGCGCACGCCCTCGACCCTGGCGTCTACATCCGGTCCATGGCGACCCGCGGCCATCTCGGTGGCCTCGCCGTCGCCGCGCCGCAGGCGCTCCGGGTGCTGGACGCGGCCGGGTTCGACGTGGTGCTGGTCGAGACGGTGGGTGTCGGCCAGTCCGAGATCGAGGTGGCGGCGCTGGCCGACACCACCCTGGTGCTGCTCGCGCCCGGGATGGGCGACGGCGTCCAGGCGGCCAAAGCCGGGATCTTGGAGATCGGCGACATCTTTGTGGTGAACAAGAGTGACCGGGAGGGCGCCCAGGCCCTGATCCGGGAGCTGCGGGGCATGGTCGCGCTCGGCGACCGCGAGCCGAAGGCGTGGAAGCCGCCCATCGTCGCCACGGTGGCCCACCGCCGCGAGGGCATCGCGGAACTGCTCGATCGGATCGAGCTGTTCCGCGCCGCCCAGGAGACGAGCGGCGGTTGGACCGCCCGGCGGCTCGCCCGGGCCCGTCAGGAAGTGGAAGGGCTGGTGCTGGCCCGGTTGCAGGTCGAGCTCGCGCTGGACCCGGCGGCCGATCTGGAGACGCTGGCCCAGGCGGTCAGCCGCGGCGAGCTGGACGCCTACACCGCCGCCGATCGGCTGCGGCGGGCACGCTGACCAGAAGGCTGCGCTCGGCGTGGCGGGAGTCGGTCCCCAGCCGCGTAGGGTAGAAAGTAACGTCCAGACCTCTGGGGTGCAGTGCTGCACCGCGTGGTCCTGCGCGGGTAGGGCCAGGCAAGGACGAAGGAGCGATTAGTCAGCATGCCGTGGGTCAGGAAGGTCCTGCTGTTGCTGGTGGTGGGCTTCGTGCTGTTCTACCTGATCCAGCGGCCGGAGTCCGCCGCGGGGGCGGTACGGACCTTCTTCGGCGCCGTCGGCATGGCCTTCCAGGCTGTCGTCAGGTTCTTCACCTCACTGGCGGGATAGCGCCGTGCCGGGGTTGTTCGACCCGAACGTCGACAAGTACGTCCTGGACAAGGCCGGCGAGTACATGGTGCTCGAGGTCCGTAAGCACTGGGTGGCCAGCCTGTGGCCCGCGATCCGGCTGGTCGGCGGACTGCTGATCTTCCTCAGCGCGTGGGCCTTCGCTGAGCCGGTCTACTGGATCTTCTTCCTGGTCGGTCTGGTGATCGCGGGCCAGGCCGCCTGGCGGATCCTGGAGGAGTACCGCGACCGGTTCGTCATCACCAACCAGCGGCTGATCCGGGTGAACGGGGTGTTCGACACCCAGCGGGCCAGTGTGCCGCTCGGCCGGATCCTCGACATCACGGTGCGGAAGCCCTGGGTCGGACACATGCTGAACTACGGCCACTTCGTCTTCGAGTCGGCCGCCCAGGTCCAAGGTCTGAACGAGATTCGCTACGTGGCCAGCATCGATGAACGTGAGGACGCACTGCGGATGATCATGAACCCGGAGCGGGTTGTCCAGCAGCCGGAGGAGGATGATGAGTTGGACGACGGCACGTGACCATCGAGCGCACCCGGCTGCCCTTCGACCCGGTCGAGGAGGCCGCCCGTCAGTGGGCCAGCCAATGGGACGAGATGCCGCGGATGCGGGCCGTCACGTCGCTGATGCGGGTTCATCAGCTGGTGCTGACCGAGCTGGACGAGCTGCTCCGTCCGCTTGGGCTGACCTTCGCCCGCTACGAGGTCTTGGTGCTGCTCTCCTTCTCGCGCCGGGGCGCACTGCCGCTGGGCAAGATCGGTGAGCGGCTGCAGGTGCACGCCACCTCGGTGACGCCCCTGGTCAAACGGCTGGAGGCGGCCGACCTGATCTCACGTACACCGCACCCCGAGGACGGTCGGGCGGTGCTCGCCTCCATCACCCCGAAGGGCCGGATAGTGATGGACAAGGCCACCGAGGCCATCGTGGGCGCCCGCTTCGCGCTCGGATCGCTGACTGAGGCCGAGTGCGATCGGCTGACCAGCCTGCTCACCCGGCCCCGGGCGGCCGCCGGGGACTTCTGACGGATTGGTCCTGCTGCTCGCGCCTCCGTGGCTTGGTGCCCTTAGTAGGGGGCCCTAGTATTTGACTGTGGTGGCGCGATGACGGGCCCGCAGGAGCCGACGGGGCGGGAACGCTGGGCGGCGGCGTACGCCCGGGCTCAGCAGGCGGGCCAGGTCCGCGATGTCGACTACACCACCTTGTCCGGGGTCGAGGTCGACCCGGTGTACGGGCCGGTGGACGAGGCGGCCGACGAGCGGATGGACCGGATCGGCTGGCCCGGGGAGTTCCCCTTCACCCGCGGCCTCTATCCCACCGGCTACCGGGGCCGGCCGTGGACGATCCGACAGTTCGCCGGGTTCGGCAACGCCCGGCAGACCAACGAGCGCTACCGGATGATCCTGGACGCCGGCGGCGGCGGGTTGAGTGTGGCGTTCGACATGCCCACCCTGATGGGCCGCGACTCCGACGACCCGCGAAGTCTCGGCGAGGTCGGGCACTGCGGCGTGGCCATCGACTCGGCCGCCGATCTGGAGGTGCTGTTCGCCGGCATCGACCTGGGCACGGTGACCACCTCGATGACCATCTCCGGGCCCGCGGTACCGATGTTCTGCCTGTACGTGGTGGCCGCCGAGCGGCAGGGCGTCGATCCCTCGACGCTGAACGGCACGCTGCAGACCGACATCTTCAAGGAGTACATCGCCCAGAAGGAGTGGCTCTTCACGCCCGAGCCCCACCTGCGGCTGATCGGCGACCTGATGGAGTACTGCGTCGAGAAGATCCCGGCCTACA
>DASQUF010000372.1:0-9868 GCA_035641435.1 Propionibacteriaceae bacterium
GCTGCCCGACCCCAGCACCGAACACCTGATCAAGCGAGTGGTCGGGATGCCCGGTGACCGGGTGGTGTGCTGCGACGACAGCGGGCGGATCACGGTCAACGATGCGCCGCTGGACGAGACGTCCTACCTGTTCACCGACAGCGACGGTGTGCAGGTGGCGCCCTCCTCGATCAAGTTCGAGGTGCTGGTGCCGGCCGGCCACGTGTTCGTGATGGGTGACCACCGCGACCGCAGCAGCGACTCGCGGTGCCACCTCAAGGACACCTCACCCGGGCGGGTCCCGGGTGAGAATGCCTTCGTGAACCTCGACCTGGTGGTGGGCCGTGCGATCGCGGTGGCCTGGCCGTTCGACCGGCGGCACCGGTTGCCCATCCCGGATACCTTTGAGACCGTTCCACCGGGCAAGCAGCCGGCGCCGGAACGACCCGAGATCATCGCCGGACCCGAGGCCAACTGTTGACCACGCACGAGAAGTCCGCGCCGCCTTCTACGACGAAGCCCGCCCCGTCCGCCGGCGGTCGGACCCTGGCGTTCCTGAAGGAGCTGGCCATCGTCCTGGTCGGGGCGGTGATCGTGTCGTCGGTGCTCCGGGCGTTCGTCGGACAGATGTTCATCATCCCGTCGGAGTCGATGGAGAACACCCTGCTCATGGGCGACCGCGTGGTGGTGCAGAAGATCAGCGACTTCGACCGCGGCGACGCCGTCGTCTTCCGCGACCCGGGCGGCTGGCTGTCCGAGCCGGTGGCAGACCCGGGACCGTTCGACCGGGCGCTGGAGTTCATCGGCGTGCCGACCCAGAGCACGCCCGGGCACCTGATCAAGCGGGTGATCGGCCTGCCCGGTGACACCTTGGAGTGCTGCGACGACAACAACCGGCTCACCGTCAACGGGTACTCCCTCGATGAGTCCGCGTATCTGTATGTCGACTCCGACGACGTCCCGATCAACCCCTCCGACGTCCGGTTCAAGGTTGTGGTGCCTGCCGACCGCCTCTTCGTGATGGGTGACCATCGCGACGTCAGCGCGGACTCCCGCTGTCATCTGGCCGACCTGTCGAGCAACGGGCGCAAGGGCGAGGTGGCCTTCGTGCCGATCGAGAACGTTGTCGGCCCGGCCTTTGCCATCGCGGCGCCGTTCGACCGGACCAGCCGGCTGCGTCGTCCGGCCGTCTTCGACGACGTGCCCGACCCGACTGAGCCTGCCCCGAGCCGGGCGGTGATCGAGCCCGAGGGGGTCAGCTGCTAGTGGCACTGAACGGGAGCTCCGTGCCGGTGAAGGTGCGGCGCGACAGCGGGATCTACGGGTATGAGCGGGCGCTCAAGCGGGTCGGGTTCGACCCGGTGGCCGGCGCGGACGAGGCCGGCCGGGGCGCCTGCGCCGGTCCCTTGGTGGCTGCAGCGGTCATCCTCAGCGATACCAAGGCCCGCCAGATCCCCGGGCTCAACGACTCCAAGCTGCTCACGGCGCGGCAGCGGGAGCGGCTCTACGCCGAGATCACCGCGAAGGCGGTTGCCTGGTCGGTGGTCAGCCTGGAGCCGGGAGAGTGCGACATGCTGGGTATGCACGTGGCCAACGTGATGGCGCTCCGGATGGCTCTGCTGCGGCTGGAGGTCGCGCCGCGCTACGTGCTCACCGACGGGTTCGCCGTGGACGGACTGGGTACGCCAGGGCTAGCGGTGTGGAAGGGGGACCGGGTGGCGGCCTGTGTCGCGGCGGCGTCGATCATCGCCAAGGTGACCCGCGATCGGGTGATGTGTGAGCTCGACGATCGTTACCCGCAGTACGCGTTCAAGATCCACAAGGGGTACTGCACGCCGCTGCACCAGGAGCGGCTGGACCTGTACGGCCCATCGGCCACCCACCGCATGCGCTTCGTCAACGTGTCCCGGACAACTAGAGTCGCTGTTGCGATGAATGGTGTGAGTGGAGCGAACTCCGGCCCCAGCGACGAGCTGTGTTGAGATGAGTGCGGAAGATCTCGAGCAGTACGAAAGTGACCTGGAGCTCCAGCTCTACCGGGAGTACAAGGACGTCGTCGGCATCTTCACCTACGCGGTGGAGACCGAGCGGCGGTTCTACCTGTGCAACGCGGTCGACCTGAAGGTCCGGACCGAGGGCGGCGACGTCTACTACGAGGTGTCGATGAGCGACGCCTGGGTGTGGGACATGTACCGACCGGCCCGGTTCGTGAAGAGCGCCAAGGTGCTGACCTTCCGGGACGTGTCGATCGAGGAGATCGCCCACAGTGATCTCGAAGTCCCGAAACCGTCTTGATCTGGCGCGGCTCGCACCCGTCGCGCCCTGAATCTGCCGTCGTCGTCGCTCTTTGCGAACGGTCCCCAAGGTCTTTCGGGGGTTCAAGGGGGTCGTCCCCCTTGGTCCAGTACGTGCCCTTCGCTGATCTTCCTCCGGACGGCAGCGGGCGCGCCTGGCCATGCTCGCCGCGATGTGCTAGCGCCGCCGCGGTGGCTCTCCTCGGACCGGCGCGTAGTGGTCGAACGTCGTCTCCAGCACTCCCTCGCCGCGGGTGAGCCCGGGCAGCTGCGTGGAGAGGGTGTGTACGCGGGCGGCGGGAACCTCGCCCTCGACCACGGCCAGCGCACCCGCGGTCGTGGGGACCAGCGGCACAGCACCCAGCCGGCTCAGGCTGGGCAGGATCGGCCCGAGCAAGTCGGCGGGCAGCTCCAGACGGAACCGGTGCACCGGCACGAACACGGCGGTGCCTGCCGCGGCGAGCGCCTCCTGCAGCACCAACCGGGTCAGGTTGCGGAAGTCCCCGGCCGTGCTCGACATGCTCTTGTCGAAGACGGCGTGGGCGTGGCTCTGCCGCGGCCAGTAGCCGGTGCGGGTCAGGGTCACGCGGCAGTCGGTGACCGGCCAGCCGAGCCGGCCACGCTGCAGCGCCCGCGGCACCGTCTCCTCGACTGCGGTGAAGAACGCGGGCGGCAAGGTTCCCCGCCTCTCACCGGCGACCGTGTACCCGACCCCCGAGCCGGGCGCGCCCGGCTCGACCCGGAGCCCGATGGTGGCCAGCAGCGGGTTGGCCGGCGTGTCGCCGATCTGCAGCGCCGATCCGATGCCGACCGGTCGCTCGATACACAGCACCGTCGTCTCGGTGAATCGGGCCTGCACGCCGAAGTCGTCGGCCAGCGTGGCCGCGATGACCTCCTTCTGCACCTCGCCGTAGAGCGAGACCGCCACCTCGCCGGTCTCCGGGTCCAGCCGCAGGTTGATCAAGGGGTCCTGCTCGGCGAGCTGGCTGAGTGCGGCGTGCAGGGCACCGCGCGCGGCCGGGTCCTTGGCGGTGACCACCGTCTCCAGGGTGGGCGGCGCGAAGGCCGGCTCGGAGATGCCGGTCGGCTGGCCGAGGACGTCGCCGATCCGTATCGTGACCAGCCCGGACAGCCGGGCGATCTGGCCGGCACGTACGGCGTCCTCCGGCTCGTCGGTGCCTCGAGCGAAGACCCGGATGCCGGTGACCTTCCCCTCGTGGCCAGGTCCGAAGACCACTTGTTCCCGCGTCCGCAGCGTGCCGGAGAACAGCCGGGCGTACGCCTGCTTCTGTCCGCCCGGACCGCGGTCGATCTTGAACACTCGACCGGCCAGCGGCCCGTCGGGGTCACCCGCCGACGGCGGGAGCAGGTGGGGCAGGGCGTCAGTGAGCAGGCCGGTGCCGACCCCGGTGATCGCCGAGCCGAAGAACACCGGGTACGCCGCGGCGCAACGGGTCCGCTGGGCGAGCCGGCGACGCAGCTCCGCGTAGGGCACGGGTCGGTCGGCGAGGTAGCGGGCCAGCAGGCCGTCGTCACTCGAGGCGAGGAGCTCGGTCAGCGCCTCGACGTGGTCCCGGTCGTCGGCGCCGAGCGGACGGACCGTCGCCGCCCGCGTACCCAGTCCGGCATCGACCGCGGTCAGGGCGACGACGTCCGGGCTGAGCCTGGCGCGGATGTCGGCGAGGAGCGATGCGTCGCGGGCGCCCGAGCGGTCCACCTTGTTGGCGAAGATCAGCGTCGGGATGCGGAGTCGGCGCAGCGTACGCAGCAGGATTCGCGTCTGGGCCTGCACGCCCTCGACCGCCGAGACCACTAGCACGGCGCCGTCGAGCACGTTGAGCACGCGCTCGACCTCGGCGATGAAGTCGGGGTGGCCCGGGGTGTCGATCAGGTTGACGGTGAGGTCGCCGATCGGGAAGGAGACGACGGCAGCCTTGATGGTGATGCCGCGGGCGCGTTCCAGGGCCAGGGAGTCGGTCTGGGTGCTGCCTCGGTCGACACTGCCAACCTCGTCGATGACTCCTGCGGCGTAGAGCAGCCGCTCAGTCAGGCTGGTCTTGCCCGCGTCGACATGCGCCAGGATTCCCAGGTTGAGCGAAGTCACAAGTTCTCATGTCCTTGATGTCGGTGGCGTGGGCCGAGACGAACATGAGTTGGCGCACTGGGCTGTCCTTTCGGGTTGGCGCGAATCTTGGGCCGGTTGCGAGCCGGCCATCCTGCCAGCCTGTGTCAGGCTGAGCCGTGACGCAAGCGAATTCCCCGGAAGCGGCCCGCGGCACCTTCGTCGTGCTAGGCCTGCTGTCCACCTTCGGCCCGATTTCGCTGGACCTCTATCTGCCGGCGTTGCCGGAGCTCGCCGCCGAGCTGGAGGCGTCGGCGTCAGCAGCGCAGCTCACGATCACGGCGTGCCTGATCGGTCTGGCCGTCGGCCAGATCATCGCCGGGCCGCTGTCGGACCGGTTCGGCCGGAAGCGCCCACTCATGATCGGGCTGGTCGCGTACGCGCTGGCCTCCCTCGCCTGCGCGTTCGCCTGGTCGATCTCGGTGCTCCTGGTGCTACGGCTGATCCAGGGGCTGGCGGGAGCGGCGGGCATCGTGATCGCGCGGGCGGTGGCCCGGGACCTCTACGAGGGCCGCCGGCTGGTCGTCTTCTTCTCCCGGCTGGTCCTGGTCTCCGGACTGGCGCCGGTGATCGCCCCGGTGTTGGGTGGCCAGCTGAACCGGGTGATGAGCTGGCGCGGCATCTTCGGGGTACTCGCCGGGATCGGGGTGGTGCTGGTGCTAGCCGGCTACCTGGGGCTGAAGGAGAGCCTGCCGCCCGAGCGGCGGCACACCGGCGGGCTTGGGGTGACGCTGCGGGGGTTTGGCGTGCTGATCCGGGACCGGTTCTTCGTCGGGGTCGCCCTCGCCGGCGGGCTGGCCGGCGCGTCGATGTTCGCCTACATCGCGGGCGGGACCTTCGTCCTGCAGCGGATCTACGGACTGACTCCCCAGGCGTTCTCCCTTGCCTTCGGCGTCAACTCGATCGGAATCATGGCGGCTGCGCAGTTGAGCGGGCGGCTGACCCGGAGGCACTCGCCGGTGGCAGTACTCGCCATCGGCCTGGCGGTGAACCTGACCGGATCGCTCTGCCTCGCGGCCACCGTGCTGCTCGGTCTCGGGCTGCCGTTCGTGCTCGGTTCCCTGTTCATCATGGTGAGCGCCATCGGGCTCGTGCTGCCCACCTCGACTGCGCTGGGGCTGTCCAACTATCCGGAGCGGGCCGGCACCGCGTCCGCGTTGCTGGGCCTGCTGCAGTATCTGGTCGGCGGCCTGGCCGCTCCACTGGTCGGCCTGGCCGGCGAGGACACGGCCGTGCCGCTGGGCCTGGTCGCCCTCGCCGCGAGCGGGTGCGCCTGCCTGGTCTTCGCTCTGTTGGTCGTGCCGCCGACCTTGGCCCGCCGCCGGACCGACGTGCTGAACCAGCCGGCCGAGCCGCCACTGACTCCGGGCTGACGTCGGTAGGACGCCCGTTCGGCGCTCTTGATCCGGCCGGTATCCACAGCCGATCTGGTCACGGTTTCCACAGCTTTCGGCGACCCCGGCCGATCGGGTGATTCGTCCGCATCCTTCTCGGCGGAGGTGCGAGAGATGGTGCGGACGGAGTCTCGGCAGCAGATCGGGCGGCGCGGTGAGGACCTGGCGTGCGCGGAGCTGGAACGCCAGGGCCTGGCGGTGCTGGCGCGCAACTGGCGCTGCCCCTGGGGAGAGATCGACATCGTCGCGGCCGATCGGTCGGACAACGCCCTCACGCTGGTCTTCTGCGAGGTCAAGTGCCGCAGCGGGCTGGGGTTCGGGCATCCGCTGGAGGCGATCACCTACGCCAAGCTGCGGACCCTGCGCCAGCTGGCTGCGCACTGGATGCGGGAAAACCGGGTTTCGGCGCGGTTCATCCGGGTGGACGCCATCGGGGTCGTCCTGGTCGCCGGTCAGGAGCCGTCGCTGACCCACGTCAAGGCGGTGGGTTAGGTGGCGTCGGCGTGTGCCTGGTCGGTCGCACTGTCCGGGCTGGAGGGCCGGCTGGTCGAGGTCGAGGCCGACATCGGGGCGGGGCTACCGCGGACGGTGCTGGTCGGGCTGCCGGACAGTGCGCTGTACCAGTCGCGGGACCGGTGCAAGGCCGCGATCAGCAACTCCGGGCAGGAGTGGCCGATCGCCCTGCTGACCATCAACCTGTCGCCGGCGACCCTGCCGAAGGCCGGCAGTCACTACGACCTGGCCATCGTCGCGGCCGTGCTGGCCGCCCAGGGCGTGCTGCCGCGGGCTGCGCTGCGGCGCACCGTCCTGCTCGGCGAGCTCGGCCTGGACGGCCGGGTGCGCCCGGTCCGTGGCGTGCTGCCGGCGACGCTGGCGGCTGCCGACGCCGGCTTCACCCGGGTCATCGTGCCGTTGCGGCAGGCGGGCGAGGCCGGGCTGGTCGAGAGCGTCGACGTGCTCGGGATCGCGTCGGTCACCCAGCTGGTCGCGGTGCTCCGCGGGGACCCGGTGCCGGAGGTGGAGCCGATCGAGGTCGCGGGGGAGCGGACCACCGCGACCGCCGGGCCGCCGGTGGACCTGGCCGACGTGGTGGGCCAGGTGGAGGCGAAGTGGGCCTGCGAGGTGGCTGCGGCCGGGCGGCACCACATGCTGTTCCACGGCCCGCCGGGGGTCGGCAAGACGATGCTCGCCGAGCGGGTGCCGAGCCTGCTGCCAGACCTGGACCTGCACGATGCGCTCGAGGTTTCGGCCCTGCACTCGCTGGCCGGGTTCCACCTCGCCGACCAGCTCGTGACCCGCCCGCCCTACAGCGACCCTCACCACTCCGCCTCGGTGGTCAGCATGGTCGGCGGCGGCCCACGGCTCGCCCGGCCGGGCGCCATCTCGCTGGCTCACAAAGGCGTGCTGTTCCTCGACGAGGCTCCCGAGTTCGCGCCACAGGTGATCGACGCGTTGCGGACGCCGCTGGAGTCCGGCACCGTGCAGATCAACCGCAGCGAGGGTCCGGCGCGCTTCCCGGCCCGGTTCCAGCTCATTCTCGCCGCCAACCCGTGCCCGTGCGGGCTGGCCGCCACCCCGGGCGGCCAGTGCCAGTGCGCGCCGCTGGCCGTCCGCCGCTACGCCGAGCGGATCTCGGGGCCGATTCGCGACCGCATCGACATCAACCAGGGCTTCCTGCCGATGCGCAAGGCCTACCTGAAGGCGGCGTTGCAGCGCTCTGAGCCGTCCACGGTGGTGGCCGAGCGCGTGCGGGAGGCCCGGGAGCGCCAGCTGCGCCGGCTCGCCGGCACCGGCTGGCGGGCCAACAACGAGGTATCCGGAGTCCACCTGCGCAAGCAGCTGCCGCTGCCGGACGGGTTTGCCGAGGTCGAGGCGGCGTACGACCGGGGCCGGCTGAGCTCGCGCGGGGTCGACAAGGTGCTGCGACTGAGCTGGACGGTGGCCGACCTGGCCGGCCGGGACGTCCCCGGCCCGGACGAGGTGGGCATCGCCCTAGCCATGCGCCGGGGTGATCAGCCCGGGTCCGTGCTGCAGGGCGTGAGCTGACCGTGGCCGGGGAGAGCGAGCGCCAGGCCCGGCTGGCGCTGAGCTGCGCGACCGACGGCGGCGATCCCGCGGTGGCCGACCTGCTGGCTCGCGTCGGGGCCGAGGAAGCGTGGCGGCTGGTGCAGAACGGAGCCCTTGGCGAGCCGGTGGCCCAGCGGGCCGCTCGGGTGTCGCCGAGTGTGGTTCGCCGGCTGGCCGTCGCGGCCGGGATCCGGTTCGTGATACCCGGGGACGAGGAGTGGCCGGAGAGTCTGGCCGACCTGGGCCACGCCGACCCGATCCAGCGGCGCGGCGGGATGCCGGTCGGGCTGTGGCTACGCGGGCCGGGACCGCTGGCGAAGCTGGTGCGGCGGTCGGTGGCCATCGTGGGCTCCCGGGCGGCCACGGCGTACGGGAACGGGATCACCACCGACCTGTCGGTCGACCTGGCCGAACGCGGCGTGACCGTGGTGTCCGGAGGTGCGTTCGGCATTGACGCGGCCGCGCACCGCGGCACCCTGTCCGCCGGCGGGGCGACCGTCGGCGTGCTGGCCTGCGGCGTCGACGTCGCCTACCCACAGGCCAACGGCCAGCTCTTCGACCAGATTGCCCGCGAGCACGTGCTGGTTTCTGAGCTGCCGCCGGGCGCGCATCCCACCCGGGTGCGCTTCCTGTCCCGGAACCGGCTGATCGCGGCCATGAGCTCGGCCACGGTGGTGGTCGAGGCGGCCTTGCGGTCCGGTGCCCGGAACACCGCGGGCTGGGCGCTCGAGTGCGGCCGCCCACTGATGGCGGTGCCTGGCAGTGTCTACTCCCGGGCCTCGACTGCGCCGCATCTGATGATCCGCAGCGGGCAGGCGGTGCTGGTCACCAACGCGGCCGAGGTGATGGAGCTGGTGTCGACGACCGGACAGGACACGTTGCCGCTGGCCTCAGGTCCCCCGCGGGCAACCGACGCGCTGAGCGAGTCTCAGCTCGCGGTGTACGAGGCGGTGCCGGCGCGGCGACGAGCGGCGGTGGGCGACATCGCCCTGGCCGCCGGGGTCAGCGTGCCCAGCTGCCTCCGAGCACTCACCCTCCTGGAGACGGCGGGGCTGGTGGAGGGAGACTCGCGTGGGTGGCTGGCTACGTTCGGCCGGCCCCGCTAATCGCGCCACTGTGTGCTTACGTCACGAACCGGTCCGGACTACGTTCGAGTCATGTCCACCGTCCGGCCGGGCGTGCTCGTTGTGGCGAAGCTGCCCGGAGCAGTGCGCCGGATGGCACCGACCGTCGCCGTCGCCCTGTTGGCCGTCGTCGGCTGCACCTATACCGAGCGGGAGCCTGGTCTGCTGGACCGCGATACACCCCTGCCGACCGTCGGCCCACCGAGCAGCATGAGCTCCCCGACGACGACGCCTCTCCCGGTCGCGAACCCGGAGCTACCGGTGGCCGGCGAGTCGGTCTGGACATCGGCCGATGGTCTGGACGTCCAGGTCAGGTTCGCTGTGCACGCCGTCCGTCGGGTTGACGGGGGGACTGTGCTGGACTGGTCGGTGACGCCGATTCGCGCGTCCAACCTGCGACCCGGCGAGGCCGTGTCCGACGCGGTCGACCTGGGCCTGTCCCGCCGGTGGGAGAGCAGCGCCAACGTCCTTCTGGTCGACGCACGGAGCCGGAAGGTCTACCGACCGTTGGCCCGTGCCCCGGACTCCGACTACTGCCTGTGTACGCCGATCTGGCTGGCGCAGCGCACCCTGCGCATCGGCGTGACCACATTGCTGCAGGTGGCCTTCCCGGAGCTACCGGATGCCCTGCGTACGGTCGATGTGGACATCCCCACCGTGCCGCAGTTCTGGCGGGTCCCTGTCACGCCGGTCGGCCAGGTCCCGGTCGCCAACCGTGTCACCGATCTGGCACGGCCGGCCGAGGTTCAGTCTCGGGTCGCCAGGTCGGCGATGTTCCGCTACGGCCGGAGCGAGCAGGTGTTTCGGGTACGCGTCCATCGGGTGGTCGCGGGCGGCACCTTCGCCTCGCTGGAGTGGGCGATCGCCTCGGTCACCGGCGGGGACGGG
>DASQUF010000373.1:0-4918 GCA_035641435.1 Propionibacteriaceae bacterium
AGGAGGCGACCACCTCGGTGTCCAGCATGCTGGCCAAGGCTGAGGAGGACGAGGCCCAGTCCCGGACCGAACCGATCCGCAAGATCGTGTTCGCCTGTGACGCCGGCATGGGTTCGAGCGCGATGGGCGCCTCGGTGCTCCGCAACAAGCTCAAGAAGGCCGGGTTCGAGGACGTCTCGGTCGTCAACGTGGCCATCGCCAACCTGGACGACAGCTATGACCTGGTCGTGACCCACCAGGACCTGACACTGCGGGCGATGGACAAGACCCCGAGCGCCCAGCACGTCTCGGTCCAGAACTTCATGGCCAGCCCCAAGTACGACGCCATCGTCGACGAGGTGAAGCACACCAACACGACCGAGGGCAGCGGCGCGCCGAGCTGAGCCTTCCCGCAACCGAACAAAGGAGCTCGCTCGCATGAGTGATGTCCTGACGCTGTCCCAGATCAGGATGCCGGGAACGGCCCGGAGCAAGGACGACGCCATCCGGGAGGCCGGCCAGATGCTGGTCGATGTCGGCGCGGTCGATCCCGAGTACATCGACTCGATGTTCGACCGGGAGCGGTCGGTCTCCACCTACATGGGCAACTACCTGGCCATCCCCCACGGCACCAACGAGTCCAAGGAGTCGATCAAGCGGTCGGCGCTGTCGGTGATCCGCTACCCCGAGCCGATCGACTGGGACGGCAACGAGGTCCTGTTCGCCCTGGGGATCGCCGGCTACCAGGGCGGCCACATGGACATCCTGAGCCGGATCGCGATCGTCTTCTCCGACACCGACGAGGTCGACAAGCTGGTCGCCGCCCAGTCGGCGCAGGAGATCTACGACCTCCTGAACGCCGTCAACGAATGAGCGGGGTCGCCGTCCATTTCGGCGCGGGGAACATCGGTCGCGGGTTCGTCGGGCTGATCCTGCACCGCGCCGGCTACCAGGTGGTCTTCGCCGACGTGGTCGACGAACTCATCGACGGCCTCAACAGCACGCCCAGCTACCTGGTCAAGGAGGTCGGCTTCGAGCCGGCCACCCAGCGGGTCGACAACTACCGGGCGATCAACAGCCGCCGCGACGAGCCGGCCGTGATCGACGCGATCGCGTCGGCCGACATCGTAACCACGGCGGTCGGCCCGACCGTCCTGAAGTTCGTCGCCCCACCGATCGCCGAAGGGCTGCGCAAGCGGCCCGAGGGGGCCGCCCCCCTGGCCGTCATGGCCTGTGAGAACGCCATCAACGCGACCGACGCCCTCCAGGAGCACATCCGCGCCGCCGTGCCGGAGGCCGAGTGGCCGGCGGTGGCGGCCAGGGCCGTCTTCGCCAACACCGCGGTCGACCGGATCGTGCCCGCCCAGGCGCCGGACGCCGGCCTGGACGTCACCGTCGAGTCCTACTTCGAGTGGGCCATCGCACGGCCCCCGTTCGGGGGCGCCGAGCCGTCCATTCCCGACGCCACCTGGGTCGACGACCTGGCGCCGTACATCGAGCGGAAGCTGTTCACCGTCAACACCGGCCACGCCTCCACCGCCTACCACGGCTTCATCCGGGGCATCAGGAAGCTCAGCGACGCCCTGGCCGACGACCAGGTCCGAACCGCGGTCGCCGGCGTGCTCGACGAGACCAAGCAGCTGCTGGTGGCCAAGCACGACTTCACCGCCGAGGCCCAGCAGGCCTACGTGGACAAGATCCTGGAGCGGTTCGCCAACCCGCACCTGCCGGACACCGTCGACCGGGTCGGCCGGCAGCCGCTGCGCAAGCTGTCACGCTCCGAACGGCTGATCGGGCCGGCCGCCGAGCTGGCCGAGCGGGGCATCCGGCCCCAGCACCTGCTGGCCACCGTCGACGCCGCGCTGTCGTTCGACGTCCCCGACGACCCGGAGAGCGTCGAGCTCCAGCAGCTGCTGCCGACCCTGACGGCCGAGCAGGCGGCCGAGCGGATCTGTGGCCTCAAGCCGGCCGACCCGCTGTACGCCGACGTGGTCGCGGTGCTGGCGCGCAGGGTCGGCGGGGCGTGACATGGGCGAGCCGGGCCCTCGGCTCGCCGTCCTGACCAGCGGCGGTGACGCCCAGGGCATGAACCCGGCCGTCCGGGCCGTGGTCCGGACCGCGCTCCACCGCGGGGCGGAGATCTTCGCCGTCTACGAGGGCTGGCAGGGCCTGGTCGACGGCGGCGACCGCATCCGCCCGGTCACCTGGAACGACGTCAGCAACATCATGAACCGCGGCGGCACCGTGATCGGCACCGCCCGCTCGGCGGCGTTCCGCCAGCGCGAGGGCCGGCTCCGGGCCGTGCACCACCTTGTGCAGCACGGCATCGACCGGCTGGTCGTGATCGGCGGCGACGGCAGCCTGTCCGGGGCGGATCTCCTCCGCCAGGAATGGCCGTCGCTGCTCTCCGAGCTGCTGGCCGCCGGCACGATCGACCGGGAGACGGCCGACCGCCACCCGGCACTGATGATCGCCGGGCTGGTCGGGTCGATCGACAACGACATGCTCGGCACCGACATGACCATCGGGGCCGACTCGGCCCTGCACCGCATCGTCGAGGCCGTCGACGCCATCGGCTCCACCGCCCAGAGCCACCAGCGCAGCTTCGTGGTCGAGGTCATGGGGCGCCACTGCGGCTACCTGGCGCTGATGAGCGCGGTCGCCGGCTATGCCGCCTACGTGCTGATCCCGGAGTGGCCGCCCGACCCGGGCTGGGAGCGGGACCTGTGCGAGACCATCAAGAACGGCCGCGCGGCCGGCCGGCGCCACAGCATCGTCATCGTCGCCGAGGGCGCCCACGACACCGCCAACCAGCCGATCAGCAGCGACTACGTCCGCCAGGTGCTCGAGGAGCGACTGGGCGAGGACGTCCGGCTGACCATACTCGGGCACGTGCAACGCGGCGGCGCGCCCAGCGCCTTCGACCGGTGGATGAGCTCCATCGTGGGACACGCGGCCGTCGAGGAGGTCCTTTCGGCCACGGCGGAGTCCGTCCCCCAGCTGATCGGGCTGCGGGGGAACCGTGTGGCCAAGGAGCCCCTGATGGAGTGCGTGGCCCGGACCGGCGAGCTGGCCGAGCGGATCGCGGCCCGGGACTACGACACCGCGCTGCTGCTGCGCGGCAACAGCTACACCGAGACCATGCACGTCTTCCGGTCCATCTCCCAGGCCCTGCCCAACACCCAGACCAGAGGCCGCGACACCCGGATCGCCGTGCTGCACGTCGGCGGGCTGGCACCGGGTATGAACGCCGTGGCCGGGGCCGCGGTACGGCTCGGGCTGGACCGCGGGTACACCATGCTCGGGGTCAACGGCAGCTTCGGCGGCCTGATGGACGGGGACGTGCGCGAGCTCCGGTGGGGCGACGTCGAGGGCTGGAGCAGCCTCGGGGGCGCCGAGTTGGGGATCAGCCGGCGCGTCCCGACCGTCAAGGACCTGTACGCCATCAGCCGCGGCCTGGAGGAGCAGCGCGTGAACGGGCTGCTGATCATCGGTGGCTGGGACGCGTTCCAGGCGGCGCACACCCTGGACCGCGAGCGCGAGCGCTACCCCGCCTTCCAGGTCCCGACGATCTGCCTGCCGGCCACGATCGACAACAACATCCCGGGCTCGGAGCTGTCGGTGGGCGCCGACAGCGCGCTCAACCTGATCGTCGACGCGATCGACCGGCTGCGGGAGGCGGGGACCGCGACCCGGCGCTGCTTTGTGGTGGAGGCGATGGGCGGGTTCTGCGGCTACCTGGCCCTGCTGGGCGGGCTGTCCGGGGGCGCGGTGCGGGTGTACCTGCACGAGGAGGGCATCACGGTCAAGGAGCTGGCCGACGACGTCGAGCGGATGGTCGCCAGCTTCCGGGTCGGACAGCGGCTCTTCCTCGCGGTGATCAACGAGAAGGCGAACCCGATGTACACCGCCGACTTCCTGAGCCGGCTGTTCGAGCAGGAGAGCCAGGGTCTGTTCGACGCCCGCGAGGTGGTCCTCGGCCAGACCCAGCAGGGCGGCTCGCCCTCCCCCTACGACAGGATCCTCGCCACCCGCCTGGGGGCGCACTCCATCGACTGGCTCGGCTTCCAGATCGACAGCGCCACCGCCGGCGCCGCCGTGATCGGGATGCACGAGGGCAGGATCCGGGTGCAGCCGTTGCGCGACACCGCGGAGCTGGCCGACTGGGAGTACCGGCGCCCTGTCCACCAGTGGTGGATGCGGTTGCGCCCCATGATCGACGTGCTGAACAACCGGCTGGCCGCGAGCTCGGCCAGGCCGAGCTGAGCCCGGCGGCGCCGTCAGGCCGTGGCCGGGGCCTCGCGGAGCTCGAAGGAGACGACCTTGCCGGTCCCGGGGGCGGTCCAGTCGTCGTCGCGGACCTCGATCCGGACCATGTCGTCGCCGGCGTCGACGGTCAGCTCGACCGGGGCGTCGGTGTGGCGCAGGGCGCTGGCCACCAGCTCGCTGGCCATCCGGCCGGCGTCGTCGACCAGGCTGATGGGGCCGGCATAGGTCACCGCCTCGGCGGCGAACGCGCCCGCCTTGCCCGGGGCCTGCGGGCCGGCGTCCAGCCAGGCCCGGCGGCGGCGCTCCGGGCCCCGGCCCAGCACCCGGTGCGACGGCAGGGCGCCGGCCACCGACGGCGGGCAGGTCGGGCACTCCAGCTCCTGGCCGGCCTCGACCGGCTGCTGGACGTGGCGGAGATGCTGGCAGTCGAGGCGCACCCAGCGGCCGGGGTTGCCGGTGATCTCGGTGGCCAGCCGGGCTGCCTTCAGGGTTCCGGTGTCGGGGACGACGGGAAAGAGGTTGTGCGCCAAGGGCGATCACACCAATCGGGGAAGCGAACGGCGGTGATGACGGGAACTGCCTTCCAGGTACGATACGGCCGGATCGGGGCCTGAGAGAAGACCTGATCGGGAGAATTGGGTGTCGGAAACCAGAAGTTCACGGAGCTGGC
>DASQUF010000374.1:0-2678 GCA_035641435.1 Propionibacteriaceae bacterium
GGCAACCACCCGACGGTATTCGACCTGAAGATGATCCACACCGCGATGGCGATGCCCAACTACGAGGTCGACCGCAAGTTCGCCTAATCTGCATCGACTTCTCCTCAGCCCGCTGCCGGCGCTTGACCCGCAATGTTGGCCGGCGGGACTGCTGACGTCGAAGCGGATTCTCGAACTGCGGGGGAGTCGTCCGGGGCTGCCAGTTATGTCGGCGAAGCGCCATCGCCGGAGAGCGTCGTACTTTTCGAACGAAACGAGGTGCGCGCTCGGGTCACCAAGTTTCGGCATTGAACCTCCGGCCCGGCAATGTCCTTGCCGAGTGGAACGCGCGCGTCAAGTCCTGATCCGGGACTGGCGTGTGTGTTTCCCCTATTTGTCGATGTCGCCTATCACGTAGCCGACCGACGCCAGGGTCGCCTCCAGCGCCGCCGGGGCGACGCCCACCAGCAGGGCTTCCAGACTGGCGATGTTGTTGAACGACGGGGTTCGCAGCTTGAGGCGCCACGGAGTCTTCTCCCCGCGCGAGCTCAGATAGACCCCGGCGATGCCGAGCGGAGCCTCGACCGCCGCGTACGCCTGGCCCTCGGGCAACCGGATGATCTTTCCCAGTCGGACGGCGACCGGCCCGGCGACCGTGGCCAGCCGGTCGGCACAGGCCCGGACCAGCCGGGCGCTGATGATCAGCTCGTGGGCCAGCGTCCGGAGCCGCGACTGGGCATCGCCGTACGTCCCGGCCGGCTGGCCGATCAGGTCACCCAGGTCCGCGTACGCCAGGTAGGGCTGCTGCCGACGGAGGTCGAGGTCGACACCGCTCGCCCGCGCGGCCGGTCCGCTGACGCCGTACTGGGCGATCGTCTCGGCGTCGAGGACCGCGACCCCCTGGGTCAGCGTGGCCACCGGCTCGGCGTCGATCAGGGCAAGTACAGCCTCGGCGGCCGCCTCGGCTTCGGCCATGATCTGGGTCTCGGTGCGCAGCCAGTCGCGGTCGGCGTCGGCGGCCAGGCCGCCGATCCGGTTGACCATCGGATGGATCCGGTTGCCGGTCATCGCCAGGGTCTGCGTGCGGAGTGACTCGCGGAGCCGGTTCAGCGCGGGATCGGTGCCGGACGCCCGGACCACCCAGGTGAGGAACCCGGCATGGCTGAGGATCCGGGTGTGCTCGGCCAACAGGGTCCGCAGCCACACCGCCCGCTCCGGAACGGTCAGCCCCATCATCTGCTCGGCGGTCAGCGCCACGGCCAGCTCGCCGGAGAACGGAGCGTGCCAGTCGTGCCGGTCCGCCAGCATCAAGATCTGGGTGTAGTCGCGGACCTCGAACAGCTTCTCCACCCCGCGGTGCATGGCGCCGACCACGACCTGCGCCGAACTGATCACGCCCGCGGTGGTCCGTAACCGCAGCTCCATCAGTCCCGCCTGGCTGGGATGGTCCGGGCCGAGGTCGATCAGGATCGTGCCGGCCGGCAGCTCGTCGGCGATGACCGGCAGGACGCCGGGGGCCAGCGACCCGACCAGCACCCGCAGCCGCTCATGACTGGTCACGTCACGGGAGCCGGACATGCACCAGCGCGGCAGTCTCCAAGTCCGCCCAGTCGCCGGTGAACTCCAACCGGGCCAGCGTGGCGGCGGGGAACCGGCCGTCGATGGCGGCCAGCGCAGCGGGGTCCGAGGTCTCCGGATCGGCCAGCTCGTACGCCACGGCCGGCACGCCGGGGGCGTGCCCGGCCAGCAGCACGGTGCGGCAGTCACCGTCCAGGTTGCGCAGGGCCTCGACCAAGGTGTCGGCGCCCGCGTTGTAGTACTCGGAGCTGATATCCAGCCGGCTAGCGTCCGGCAGCGCCAGCCCGAGTGCGGCGAGGGTCTGCCGGGCCCGCACGGCCGCGGAGCAGAGCACCGCGTCGACCGTCAGCCCGGTTTCGGCGAGGAAGGTGCCGACCGCGCGGGCCTGCTCCTCCCCGTACGCGGTCAGCTCCCGGTCGAGATCGCGACCGCCGGGCCGGGTGTCCTCGGTCTGCGCATGACGGAGCAGCAGCAGCGTTCGCGGCATGGCCATGGCGGCAGCCTAGGGTTTCTCGTCAGGCCGTCGCGCCCGCTCGCTCAGCAGGGCGCGTTCCCGCTCGTTGCCGGCCAGCTGGGCGGCCCGAGCGAACTCCGCCCGGGCCTCCGCGTGGCGGCCGAGCCGCGCCAGCAGGTCGCCGCGCACGCTGGGCAGCAGGTGGTAGTCCCGCAGCGCCGGCACGTCGGTGAGCTGGTCGACCAGCCGCAATCCGGCCTCCGGTCCGTACGCCATCCCCAGGGCCACCGCGCGGTTTACCTCGACCACCGCCGACCCGGTCTGGCGGGCCAGTCGCTCGTACAGTGCGGCGATGCGGATCCAGTCGGTCTCCGACGTGCTGGCCGCTCGAGCGTGACAGGCGGCGATGGCGGCCTGAAGTGCGTACGGCCCAGGGTCGTCGGTCAGAGCCTCCGCGTGGGCCAGGATGCGCAGTCCCCGGGCGAGGTGGCCGGCATCCCACCGCGTACGGTCCTGGTCGGCCAGCAGGACGGGCTCGCCGTCGGCGCCGACCCGGGCGCGCAGTCGGGACGACTGCAGCTCCATCAGCGCGAGCAGCCCGCGAGCCTCGGCGTGACCCGGGACCAGGGCGACCAGGATCCGGCCCACCCGCAGGCCCTCGGCGCAC
>DASQUF010000375.1:0-2460 GCA_035641435.1 Propionibacteriaceae bacterium
CGGCACCGGGCGCTACCTGGTGTTCCAGACGGCGGTGGTGGCGCTCTGGGTCGCCTGGAACGTGCTCTTCCGCGACCGCGAGGCCGGCTTCGACCCCTACCCGTTCATCCTGCTCACCCTGGCCCTGTCGCTGCAGGCGTCCTATGCGGCCCCGCTGATCCTGCTCGCCCAGAACCGCCAGGCCGAGCGGGACCGCCAGGAGACCGAGCGTGACCGGCGCACCAGCTCCCGCACCCAGGCCGACACCGAGTACCTGGCCAGGGAGCTGGCCGCGATCCGCCTGGCCCTCGGCGAGATGCCGACCCGCGACTACCTGGACGAGGAGATCGAGCGGCTCAGGGAGGAGCTGGAGCGGCTCCGGGCCCAAGTGCAACTGAGCAGCGCCGCGGACGCTTCCCAGGCGGACGACCCGGCGACCTAGGAACGGCGCCGGTGCGGCAGCGATGGCGCACCGGCGAACGGCCGCGGTTGCCACGCTTCAGTATTGTTGACCGTCGTCCAGATCATCTCGAGCACCTGGAGGTCAGGTAGACGCATGCAGTGGTCGGTGGAACGCGGCGCGTGGGTCGAGAACCGTCCCAGCACGGGATTTCGCGGTCCCGGTCTCCGGGAGCTCTGGCGGTACCGCGAGCTGGGCGGCTTCCTCGCCCTTCGGGACCTCAAGGTTCGGTACAAGCAGGCGGTGTTCGGGGCCGCGTGGGCGGTGTTCCAGCCGTTGGCCGGGGTGCTGGTGTTCACGCTCGTCTTCCGAAGGCTCGCGAAGGTGCCGAGCGACGGCATCCCGTATCCGCTGTTCGCGTTCGTGGGCCTGTCGGTCTGGTCATATCACGCGTCAAGCGTCACCCGCGCCACCCAGAGCCTGGTGGGCAACGCTCCGCTGGTGACCAAGGTCTACTTTCCACGCCTGCTCGTGCCGCTGGCGGCCGTGCTGCCCGGGCTCGTCGACCTGGCCCTGTCGATGTTGACCCTCGGGGTGCTGCTCGTGGTCTACGAGACGGCGCCGACCGCGGCGGTCCTCACGCTGCCGCTGTGGGTTCTGGCGCTTGTCACGACAAGCTTCAGCGTCGGGCTGTGGTTGTCAGCGCTCAACGTGCAATATCGCGACGTGAACCACGCGATCACGCTGCTCGTCCAGCTCTGGCTGTTCGTGAGCCCGGTGGCGTATCCGAGCAGCATGGTGCAGGGCGGCTGGCGGTTCCTCTACGCCCTCAACCCGATGGCCGGAGTGATCGACGGGTTCCGGTGGGCCCTTGTCCGAGGTCCCGGGCCGGGACCGACGGTGCTGGTCTCGATGGCGGTGACGCTTGTCCTGCTCGTCAGCGGGGTCCTGTACTTCCAACGAACCGAACGCCGATTCGCGGACGTGATCTGATGACCGGCAACGCGATCGAGGCCGAGCACCTCAGCAAGCGGTATCGGTTGGGGGAGAGCACGCCGGGGCGCACGCTCCGGGAGGCCATCGCCGGGTCGGTCCGCGGCCGGGGACGGCGGCAGCCTCGCGAGGAGCTCTGGTCGCTTCGGGATGTGAGCTTCCAGGTGCCCGAGGGCCAGTCGTTCGGCGTCGTCGGCCGGAACGGCGCGGGTAAGAGCACCCTGCTGAAGATCCTGGCCAGGATCACCCAGCCGACGGCCGGTCGGTCCCGGACCCGGGGTCGCCTGGCGCCGCTGCTCGAAGTCGGCACGGGGTTCCATCCCGAGCTCACGGGTCGCGAGAACGTCTACCTCAATGGGGCGATCCTCGGGATGAGCCGCCGCGACACCGCCCGTCGGTTCGAGGAGATCGTCACCTTCGCAGGCGTGGAGCGCTTCGTCGACACGCCGGTCAAGCGGTACTCGTCAGGGATGTACCTGCGTCTGGCGTTCTCCGTCGCCGCCCACCTGGAGCCCGACATCCTGGTGGTCGACGAGGTCCTGGCCGTCGGCGACGCCGAGTTCCAGGCCAAGTGCCTCGGCCGGATGGCGACGGTCGGACAGGAAGGGCGCACGGTGGTCTTCGTGAGCCACAACCTGGAGGCGATCACTCGGTTGTGCAGCCATGCTGTCTGGCTCGACCAGGGAGCCATCAGGGCCATCGGACCCGCCGGCGAGGTCGTCGACACCTACCTCGGGACCCTCGGCCGGGAGACCGAAGAGCTCGTTGACGATCATGCAGGACCGGTCGCGCTCCGGTCGGTCCGGGTACTGGACGCCGGATCCAGGCCGGTGGAGGTGATGCGGCGGGACCAGCCACTCACCGTGGAGGTGCGCTTCCAGGTGCGCGTGGCCGTGCCCGGGCTTGATGTTGCCGTCCATCTCTACAACGTCCGCGGCGTGGAGGTCCTCAGCGAGGCGTGGGGCGACACTGTGCTCGACCGGCCGAACGACCCAGCCGAATACGTCGCGCGCCTGCAGATCCCGCCCGTGCTGAACGTCGGCGAGTACACCGTTGGCATCTGGATCGGCACCCGCTACGACACCTTC
>DASQUF010000376.1:0-2138 GCA_035641435.1 Propionibacteriaceae bacterium
CAGGCCTACAGCCCACAGCGGCCGACAGCGTGCAAGTGTTGGCGTCGTTGTTCAACTCCATCGGCACACTAGTTGGCTGTAGCACTCTGAACTGGATCTGGATCTGGCCCACATTTCGTGATCGTTGCTGACCCGTCCGCGCCTGGCGTCAGTGGGCGAGCAGGACTCGCTTTCGGAGCAGGTCGAACCCGGCGCGGCCGTACATCTGCCGCTTGATCATCTTTATGCGGTTGACCCCGCCCTCGACCGCGCCCGAGCTGTGGGCCAGGGTCAGGCCGTTGCGCACGGCGGCCTCGTCGCGGCGCAGGCCGTTGACGAACCGGTGCAGGTCCGGTTGATCGTCGGCTTCGACGGCGGCGATCCAGCTGTCGAGGCGTTCGCCGTGGCGGCCGACGAGCATCTCGGCGAACCCGGTGATGTGCTCGGCGAGGGCGTCCAGGTGCGGGCACGCCGCCCGTACGTCCTTCAGCCTGGCCTGGTCGTCGGAGTCGCAGCGGTCGGGATGACGCAGCAAAGCGCCAGTCACCGCCCTGACGGTGGGTGGTGGGGGCACCGCCGGCGGCGCGGCGCCCAGGGCCCGGAACGGGCGCAGGTAGCCCAGCACGGTGCCCAGGCTGCCGCGGTAGCCCTGGCCGCGGATCTCGGTGAACAACTGGCTGCCGTTGGTGTGCCCGAGGTTGAACCGGTGGTGCAGGTAGGGCTTGAACTCATCCAGGATGCTGGACCGTCCATCCCGGGCGGTGGCCAGCAGGTCCTCCACCGAGCCGGCGCGGGCGAAGCGGCGCACCGTCTCCTTCGCCAAGCCGAGCTCCCGCATGGTGGTCTTGATCCCTTTGCCCTGCTCGCGCAGGGCCTGCACCGCCGCGTAGCGCTCCCGGGTCCGGATAGCCAGGGCGGAGGTCTCCCGACGGTCGAGCGCGGCCTGCTCGGCGAGCTGCGCGAGCTCCGGTCGAGCATCACGCCCGTCCGGTGGGCGGTCCCCGGCCGGGGCGTCGGCCGGCTGGGCCCAGCAGCCGCGGTGGCGGGCCACCGTCTTCTCGGTGTGTTCGGCGAGGTTGTGCCACAGGTGCCACCTGTCTGCGACTTGCGCCGCGTCGGGTGCGCCGGTGGCGGCACCTTCGGCGTAGGCGCCGGCCCGGTCCCGGCACACGACGCGTACGCCGGGATGCTCGCGCAGCCACCCGGCGAGGGTGTCAGCCTCGCGGTCGGGGAGCAGGTCCACCGGGCGGTGGGTGTCCATGTCGATCAGTACCGTGCCGTACACCTGCCCGCGGCGCAGCGCGAAGTCGTCCACCCCGAGCACCGCCACCGTCCCTACCGGCGGGTCGGGCAGCCCGCGGATCATCCGCAGCAGGGTGGAGCGGCTGACCACCAGCCCCAGCCGGGCGCCGAGCCGAGCGGCGGCGCGGCCGGCCAACGCCAACCCGGCCGCGGCGAGCATCCGGCCCAGCCCGACGCTGCGTCGGGCATACCGGCAGGTCAATCCGGGGATCTGCTCGGCGAAGGTCCGCTTCGGACAGTCCGGGGCGTCGCAGAACAGCCGCCGGACCCCGAGGGTGATCGCTACCGGTGTCCCGCCGATCGGGGCGTCGGCCACCCGACGTCGGTAGCGGCTGTGCACCCGCGCCGAACTCGTCCCACACCCCGGGCAGCAGCCTTCCCGTCCGACCGCCGCCGCAGTGATCACCAAGTGACCCGCGAGCCGCTCGATCCCCTCGACGTGCACCCCTTCGAGCTGCGGAAACAGTACTTCCAGCGACTCACGTTCACACCCGGGACATGATCACGACTGCGCGGTCACCTGTCCGTGTGACACGCCGGGGCCGAGACGATCACGAAATGTGGGCCAGATCCAGTTCCCGTTGACACAGCCACTGGTGGGGAACGCCGTGCTGCACGCGCGCACCGAGTGCCGATTGACCGTAGAGCTGGACGCGCGCGGCCTCACCATAGCCGTGCACGATCACCGGCCCGGCTGGATAAAGCGGCGGCCGTCCATCGACGCGACGAACCCACGGGGCCTGGGACTGTTCGTCGTCGACAGGTTGAGTCGGTCCTGGGGAACCAGGCCGACCGCTGACGGCAAGAAGGTCTGGGCGCTCCTGTCGACGCCGTCATAGTCATCACCGACCGAGCGA
>DASQUF010000377.1:0-2558 GCA_035641435.1 Propionibacteriaceae bacterium
GGCCATCGGACGACTCTGGAGCGATTCCTGACACCGCGGGACCTCCCTGGACGGTCCTCCAGGGTCCCTTGATCCCCCCTTGATGGGTCCGTCGATGGCCATGGTCGCGGCCGATATGCGTCACGAAAGGGCCGACTCGAAGGAGATCAGTTCCTTGGCGATGGGTTCGGGTTCGAGCAGTGGGGCAAAGTGACCGACGCCCGGCAGCTCTCGGACGTGCGCGTCGACGACGTGCTGGGCCACGTAGCGTTCCACGTCGGCGAAGAAGGTGCCGAGTAGGGTCTGCTCGCCCCGCAGCAGCAGGACCGGCGCGGCAACCTGCCCGAGCGCTTCCGGGTCAGTCGACCGAGGCCCCTCGTACGCCATGTCCTGCTGGAGGAATCGCAGCAGCGTAGGGATGCCGTCTGTCCATTGCTCGTAGAAGGATGTCTCTTCCAGGGCGGCGATCTCGTTATCGGTGCAGATCCCGAGGAGGAAAGCGTGAGCCGCATCGAGGAGCCGCCCGTCGGCAGCCGCCGCGCCCACCTGCTGCATCGCGGCGCCGAAACGGGCGATGTCGTCTTCTCCCCCCACCCCGATCACGCCGGGTTCGTAGATGGTCACGGCGGCCACGGAGTCACTGTGGGCGGCCGCACCCAGCACCCACGCGCCGCTGCCTGACCAGCCCACCAGGCAGACCGGTTCGCCGATGCTGTCGACGAACGCGGTGAGGTCCTCCTGCAGGCGCGGGGGTGAGTGGTCCGGGTTGTCGGAGGACAACCCTCGACCTCGCGTGCTCGGGAGGTAGCAGGTGTACCGATCGGTGAGGTAGGGCAGCAGCGCCTTCCAGGCGATCTCGCCGTCCCCGTACGCGCCGTGGACCAGGATCAGTGGCGGCCCGAGCCCCTGCACCCGTCCGGCGATCTCGGTGCCGTCGGGGGAGACGGCGCGGTGGATCCGTTCGTTGGCCCTGGTGGCTGCTCCTGATCGATGGGGTTCGTTGGCGTTGTTGACTGTCATCGTCACTCCCGGTGTCGGCGCCGCTGTCCGCCGCGTCTACTGGGACGCTAGGTCGCGCGGCAGGTCTCCGGCATCGGCGCGATTGACCAACTGCGGCCGCGGATCTACGCGGTTGTGCGTAGGGGTGGCGCCCTCAGGGTGCAGCTGTCATTCCGCGGTCGATGGCGTAGCGCGCGGCCTGAGTCCGGGAGGTGACGCCGATCTTGTGGAAGATGTTGGTCAGGTGGCGAGCGACTGTCCGGTCGCTGATGTAGAGCGCCTCGCCGATCTGACGGTTGGAGCCTCCGTCGGCCACGAGCGCCAGCACCTCGCGCTCGCGCCGCGTCAGCCCGTCGGGCGATTCCCACGCCGGCCGGTGCACGCCCAGCCGCTCATAAACGGCCTTTGCACGCTCGACCTCCGCGGCGGCGGAGACCGCGTCACCGAGCGCCCGGTAGGCCTCGGCGAGGCGGACACAGGTGCCGGCGGCGTCGTACGCTGCGCCCAGTTCGTGCCAGCGCCGACAGGCCTCGCGCAGCACCGGAAGAGCTACCTCTGCCTGACCCTCGGCCAGCAGCACCGCGCCACGTGCCGCAGCAACCATCGCCTCCAGCCCCGAGGTCGCGTACGTCGCCGCCGTCGCCTCGAGCTCGGAAGCGGCGGCCACCGCGTCGTCCAGCCGTCCCGCGGCGATCGCGATCTCCACCATCGCCGCACACAGCGGGGCGCGGGACAAAGGGTCGGCGCCGACTGCCGCCACGGCCGAGCGCACCGACGTCGCGGCCCCCGCGGCATCACCCGTCTGGAGCTGCAGCAGCGCCCGTCCGGGTTGCGGGTCCCGCCCGCGGGCGTGCGCCTCGTCGTACGCGTCGGCGGCGCCCGGGTCGCCCCGCAACCGGCGCGCCTCGGCAACGACGTACCAGGCTTCCGCGGCATAGTCGATCCGGTTGGCGTCGAGGTCCACCACGACCCGCAGCGCAATCTGTTCGGCCTCGTCCCACTCGCCACGGAGCAACAGGAGCTGAGCCCGGTGCACCCCGCACAGGCCCCCGAAGAACACCGCCGCTGGGAAGGTGGTCAACCACCGCTCAGCCAAGTCGGTCCAGCGGGTCATCCGGCGTACGTCGGCGACCTCGTGACAGGCCGCGATGGTGTGACAGTAGAGGGTGCCTGTGATGAACGGTGCAAGCTGGCCGTCCAGGACAGTGACCATCGCTTCGTCGAGGAGCGCCAGCCCGTCGACCAGGTGGCCAGACCTGATCAGGGCGCGGCCTTCGCCGTTCATGCCCACAGCGACCAGATCGGGCGCGTCGACCCGGCGGCCGAGGTCCTGCACCCGGCGGGCCGCGTCCACCGCCGCCGCCGGTTGGCCGGCCATGAGACTCGCCTCCACAGCGGTGAAGCTGAGCAGGTACCCATGCACCGGGGACTCCGGGATCCCCTCTGCCAGACGTCCGGCACGGCCCAACCAGCCCATAGCCTGCGGCTCGTCGCCTCGCGCCATGTGAAAGATGCCGAGCGCCAAGGCGGTCCGCGCGGCCTCGGCCGGTCGGGATTCAGCCAAGAAGGCATCGCAGGCA
>DASQUF010000378.1:0-4630 GCA_035641435.1 Propionibacteriaceae bacterium
ATGGCGGGGGAGAAGATCAGGGTGGACGCCCAGGTGCCGACTGCGACGATCCCGTTCCAGAGCAGCCGGAGCAGGCCGCTGAAGTAGAGCGCGATCGGCGCGAGGGCCAGCCCGACGCCCTGGACCACGCGGCCCTTGTTCCCACGGCGCCAGGCGACGCCGGTGGCGATGATGCCGAGCAGGGTCAGTCCGACACAGAGCGGCAGCAGGACGGTGTCAACGGCGGGCATTCCTCAACCCTGCCACGCGCGGCCGCGGTTGACGATCGGGGAAAGCACCGGGCGGACCCCGGCACTAGCGTGAGGGACGTGGACCACGAGCGCACGCTTGCCCCGTCGCCGTTTCCCGGCGATGACGGCTCGGCGTCCGCCGACACCCGGGACGCGCTCGCCCGGGCGAGTCAGCAAGCCACCCCGACCGCGTACCTGAGTGCTGTCGCCGCCCTCTGCACCGACCGCCTGCTCGTACCGGTGGTGGCGACCGCGACGCGGCTGGGGGAGGCCACCGGCGGCGGCCTCGCCTCGGACAAGGAGGCCGAGATGGCGGTGGTGATGCTGCGGACGGCCGACGGCCGGCAGGCCATGCTGGCGTTCACCGGTCTCGACTCGCTGCGGGCCTGGCAGTCGCAGGCCCGGCCGGTTCCGATCACCCTCGACCGGCTCGCCGCCACGGCTCAGACCGAAGGCGCGACCGCGGTACTGGTCGACTTCGCCGGCCCGGCCGCCCTGGTCATCGATGGGGAGGTCATGACCTCGCTGGCCGCCGGGCACCGGCTGGTCGAGACCGCTGACGGCGAGTTCGGATGGGCGATCTCGGCGCCGGAATAGCCGGCCCGCGTACGCCGTTGTCCGTCCTGGCGGCGCTTGCGAGATTCCCGCCCGGCTGGTCCGGGTGTTATCGTAGGCGCGACCGATTCGGCGCTCGCGTCGGATCTGCAAGCGGAGACCCGATCTCCCACCCGTCCGCTCTCGAGCTGCCGGGTTGGTCTACGAGTCCGGTGCGGTTGCCCGGGCCGCTCGTGGTGTGGGGTCTTCGCGTACGCGGAGGCCCTTTCGTCGTCTCGGGGCCCGCAGCAGATCCGTCCGGGACCGGCTCGTTCACCCACACCACAACCAACTGGAGGACATATCAGCACCGAACCGCGAATCAACGACCGCATTCGCGTACCCGAGGTCCGGCTCGTCGGGCCCGCAGGGGAGCAGGTGGGCATCGTCAAGATCGAGATGGCCCTGCAGCTTGCCCGGGACTCTGAGCTGGACCTGGTCGAGGTGGCCCCGATGGCCCGCCCACCGGTTGCCAAGCTCATGGACTACGGCAAGTTCAAGTACGAGAACGCCCAGAAAGCGCGCGAGAGCCGCCGCAACCAGACCAACACGGTGATCAAGGAGATGAAGCTCCGGCCGAAGATCGACAGCCACGACTACGAGACCAAGAAGGGTCACGTCGTCCGGTTCCTCAAGGCCGGGGACAAGGTGAAGATCACTATCATGTTCCGCGGACGGGAGCAGTCCCGGCCCGAGCTCGGCTACAACCTGCTCAAGAAGCTGGCGGCCGACGTCGACGAGTTCGGCTACGTCGAGTCCTCGCCCAAGCAGGACGGCCGGAACATGCTGATGGTCCTCGGTCCGCACAAGAAGAAGACCGAGGCCCGCGCCGAGGTCCGGGCGGAGCGCGACCGGCGGATGGCGGAGCGCCAGGCCGACGCCGAGGCGGAACGGGTCGAGCAGGCTGACCGGCGGGCCCAGCACGCCGCTGAGCCGGTGGTCAAGCGGCGCCGCGGTCCCGCGGACAACCTCGACCCCGACGTCGACATGAACTGACGCCACCTTCCCCGCCAAACTCCGAAAGAGAGACACACCCATGCCGAAGATGAAGACCCACTCGGGGGCCAAGAAGCGATTCCGGGTGACCGGGTCGGGCAAGCTGATGCACCGCAAGGCGGGCAAGATGCACCTGAACGAGCACAAGCCGAGCACCCGCACTCGCCGGCTCGACGGCGACGCCGTCCTGCCGCCCAGCGACGCCAAGAAGGCCCGGCGCCTGCTCGGCAAGCGCGCCTGAGCCCCAGATCCCCGATATCTAAGGAGTAACTGCCATGGCACGCGTCAAGCGCGCGGTCAACGCCCACAAGAAGCGGCGCGAGGTGCTCGACCAGGCCTCGGGTTACCGCGGCCAGCGCTCGCGCCTCTACCGCAAGGCCAAGGAGCAGGTTGCCCACTCGCTGGTATACGCCTACCGCGACCGGCGCGCCCGCAAGGGTGACTTCCGCAAGCTGTGGATCCAGCGGATCAACGCCGCGGCCCGTGCGGAAGGCATCACCTACAACCGCTTCATCGCCGGCCTGAAGGCGGCCGGGGTGGAGGTCGATCGCAAGATCCTGGCCGACCTCGCCGTCACCGACGCCGCGGCTTTCAGCGCCCTGGTCGAGGTGGCCCGGGCCAACGCGGTGGCGGATACCGACGCAGCCTGAGTTCTGGGCCGCATCGGCCAACCTGCTCCGCTCCGCGCGGCGACTGCTGCGGCGCAAGGAGCGGGAGCGGGCGAGTCGCTTCCTGGCCGAAGGTCCCCAAGCCGTCGCCGAGGCCCTGACTGTCGGCGCGGCGGTCGAGGTCCTCGTTGCCGACGAGGTCGTCGAGCGGCACGGCTGGCTGCTGGACCAGGCGGCTCGGAACGGCGTGCGCGTCTCCGTCGCCCCGGCAGCCGCCCTGGCCGATCTCGCCGACACGGTGACTCCCCAGGGCATGCTGGCGATCTGCCGGTTCGTCGATGTGTCGCCGGCCGAGGTGTTGGCCGGCTCGCCCCGGCTGGTCGTTCTGTGCGACCAGATCCGCGACCCGGGCAACCTGGGCACCGTAGTGCGCTGCGCCGACGCGTTCGGCGCCGACGGGGTGCTGGTGAGCCGGGGCTCGGTCGACCTGTACAACCCGAAGGCCGTCCGAGCCAGCACCGGCAGCCTGTTCCACCTCCCGCTGGCGGTCGAGGTCGACCTGTCCGAGGCGGTGGACCTCGGGCGCGGTGCCGGCCTGGCCGTGCTGGGGGCCGACGGTAGCGCGGCCGAGACGACCGTGGACCTGGCCCGCTCGGGCGCGTTGGCCCAACCCGTGCTCTGGGTGCTCGGCAACGAGGCATGGGGCCTGCCGGCCGATCGCGCGAACCGGCTCGACCGGCTGGTCAGCCTGCCCATGTACGGCCGCGCCGAGAGCCTGAACCTGGCCACCGCCGCCGCTGTGCTGCTCTACGCCACCGCGACCGCCCAGCGCGCCACGGCGTCCGAGCCGCAAACCCAGGTGCCGCGTACGCCCATGCATTCCTAGACTGTCCCGCGGTCACACCGACCGCGAAGGAGCGAACAGACCCGTGCCCAATCCCAGCTACGACCCCGTGCAGGTCGCCACGTTGGACGCCGACCACGTCGAGGCCGTGGTGGCCGACGCGCTGGCCGCGTTTGCGGCGGCGACCACGCCGGCCGAGCTGAAGCAGGCACGGCTCGCGCACGCGGCCGAGCGGTCGCCGATCGCCCTGGCCAACCGGGAGATCGGCGCCCTGCCGCCCCAGGCCCGTAAGGAGGCCGGCGCCCGTGTCGGTCAGGCGCGCGGGCGGATCAACCAGGCTCTGCAGCAGCGCGAGGCCGAGATCAACAAGGCCGAGCTGGCCCGGATTCTGGTCGAGGAGCGGGTCGACGTCACGCTGCCGGTGCAGCCGTACCCGCCGGGCGCGGTGCATCCGATCACCGCCCTGATGAGCATGATGGAGGACGTCTTCGTCAGCATGGGCTGGGAGGTGGCCGAGGGTCCCGAGCTGGAGGCCGAATGGCTCAACTTCGACGCCCTCAACTTCATCCCGGACCACCCGGCCCGAACCATGCAGGACACCCTGTTCGTGGAGCCCGAGAACGGCGGGAGCGTGCTGCGCACCCACACCTCGCCGGTGCAGGCGCGCACCATGCTGACCCGGGAGCCGCCGATCTACGTCGTCTGTCCGGGGCGGGTCTACCGGGCCGACGAGTACGACGCCACGCACCTGCCGGTGTTCCACCAGATCGAAGGCCTGGTCGTTGACAAGGGCATCACACTCGGACATCTGCGCGGCACCCTGGACCACTTCGCCCGGGCCATGTTCGGCGACACCCGGACCCGGATGCGGCCGAACTACTTCCCCTTTACCGAGCCGTCCGCTGAGGTTGACCTGCAGTGCTTCGTCTGCCACGGCCGCTCGGTCGGCGACCCCGAGCACTCGTGCCGGACCTGCAAGAGCGAGGGCTGGATCGAGTGGGGCGGCTGCGGCGTGGTCAACCCGCGCGTGCTGCAGGCGTGCGGGGTCGACCCGGACGTCTACACCGGCTTCGCCTTCGGCATGGGCGTCGACCGGACGCTGATGTTCCGCAACAACGCCGAGGACATGCGCGACATGATCGAAGGAGACGTACGTTTCAGCCGTGCGCTAGTGGGAACAGCGCGATGAGTAGCGCAAGGGGGACGACCCCCTTGAACCCCCGCCGCGTGCGCAATAACACCTGGGAGCGCGCGTTATGAGGGTGCCGCTGAGCTGGCTGCGCGACTACGCCGCCCTGCCTGATGATCTTGATGCTCGCGGGCTTGGCGAAGCCTTGATCCGAGCGGGCCTAGAGGTT